>JBLHNI010000256.1:0-4720 GCA_047650615.1 Maribacter sp. | reverse complement strand
GTGTGTGAAACTGAGCTTAGTATTGGCTGTTGTTTAACTCATTTTTTTATGGAATCTATTGTTTCTGATGCTTACGCCGTGCATTTTAATACTGTTGCCTATACCTCGCTGAACAAGCATCTGGTGCAGGCCAACTACTCAATTATCTATATTTTGGTAGATGAGAATACTCATGAACTTTGTTTGCCTCAATTTATGTCTGAAATCTCGGGCGGCTATCATTTTGAAATTATAGAAATAGAATCTGGCGAAATCAATAAAACCATAGAAACTTGCGTAGGAGTTTGGAATGCACTCTCGGAGCTGGGTGCAGACCGTAAAAGCCTTGTTATTAATTTGGGAGGGGGCGTGTTGACGGATTTGGGTGGTTTTGTAGCATCGACATTTAAGAGAGGAATTGACTTTATAAACGTACCCACTACCCTATTATCTATGGTGGATGCTTCTGCTGGTGGTAAGACTGGTGTAGACTTAGGTGTCTTAAAAAACCAAATTGGTGTCATCAACCAACCGGTTATGGTTTTAGTTATTACCCTTTTTCTAGACACCTTGGAAGAACGCCAAGTAACAAGCGGTTTTGCAGAAATGTTGAAGCATGGCCTCGTACGCGACAAAAATTATTGGGCAGCTTTAAGGGCAACAGCCTCCCTTAAGGAAATCAAACAACAGATTCTGCCATCTGTAGTCATCAAGAACAACGTGGTCTTACAAGACCCAACGGAACAAGGTCTGCGAAAAATTTTAAACTTTGGCCACACCTTAGGGCACGCAGTAGAATCCTATTGCTTGGAAAGCGAAAAACAAGCGACCTTACTGCATGGTGAGGCTATAGCTATTGGTATGATTTTAGAAGGATACCTGTCCCATAAATTAACTGGACTTTCTTTAACTGCATTGGCAGAAATAAAAGCTACATTTCTAAGTCACTATAATAAAGTAGTGTTTTCCGATGAAGACATAAACAAGATTGCGGAACTTATGAAATATGACAAGAAAAATTCCCATGGCAACATTAATTTTGTGTTACTTAAAAGTATCGGCGAGGCTCAAATAGATATTACCGTGCCTACTAAATTAATACACGAATCGTTCGCATACTACGCGCAATAAAACCTTCACATACTAAAAGGGGTGTTTCACAACTCTTTGATTCACAGAAGATTTAAAATAACTAGCTTAGCTGAAGTAATAAACTAACCTAATTAAAAAAACTAGTTATGTTAAGACGTTTAATCGATTACAAGAAATTAGACCACCAACTAGCCAATCTTTTGATTGATACTTACCCTCATGGTTATGGAGATGAGGATATCATTGATTTCAAAAACCAACACGGGGATATCGTTGAGGCGGTAGCACTAAGAACGCCAAATACCCTTTATTTGGTAAAGATTAGTAAAAGCCTCTCTAACTTCATTACCAATTTTGAAGAGAACATTGAAAAAGAGCTAGAATCAAAAACTCCTGAGGAGGTCATGAATAGCGAAGATTTAGATTCTGAGATACAAATGGACCTTAGTTCTGAAATAGAAGATTTTTCTGATTTAGAATAATCAATGATATCTTTCTTCAAGGATTTTAGCATGATGTTTTAAATGCCCGCTTATTACAAAACCTAGGGCAGCAACGCTCCATGGCATATCACTAGCCGTTCCTATACGCTTTAGTTTTTCTTTTGACAAAGAAGTGAATATAGCAAGTGTAGCCGCTCTAACTGTAAGAAATTCAGCGATAATATCTTCTTTTGTACGTTTTTTACTTTCACATTCCCTAACATACGCTTCATGATCAAATCCAGGTAAAGCGGTTTGGTCATTTCTGGAGAAACGAAATGCCCGGTATTGGAATATACGTTCCGTATCTATAATATGAAGCAGCACTTCTGCAATGCTCCATTTGGTTGGATCGTAGGTATATAAGAGCTTTTCCTTTGTAAGTCCGGTTGTATAGTCAACGAACCAATCCCTACTTTTTACCAAGGCTTCTAAAAGTTTTTCATCTTTTACCATGTTTAGGTAGGTAGCGTAAAAATGGTTGAATTCGTTTTCTTTAAGTTCCGATAATCGCATAATGCTTAATTTATTATAAAGTCAATAAAAAAAGCCCCATTGCATTATAACAATTGAGCTTCAAGCTGTAATCGTTTTATGTGCTATAGTTCGTTGAAAATAGTATGCATCAAACGCTTCTTATCGTTGAAGCTTTCTTCCAATGAAATCATGGTTTCTGTTCTCATGATACCTTCTATATCATCAATTTTAAAGATGATGTTTTTGGCGTGCGTAGTGTCCTTAGCTCTAATCTTACAAAAGATATTGAATTTTCCTGTGGTGATATGCGCAATAGTTACGTTCGGAATTTGGTTCAAACGCTCTAATACAAACTTAGTTTGGTGTGTTTTTTCCAAAAATATACCTATGTAGGCTATAAATGCATAGCCTAGTTTAACATAATCTAAGGTAAGGGAAGACCCCATAATGATACCTGCCTCCTCCATTTTCTTTACACGAACGTGCACCGTTCCTGCAGAAATCAATAATTTCTTTGCGATGTCGGTGAAAGGTGTTCTTGTATTATCAATCAACATATCCAGAATCTGGTGGTCTATTTCGTCTAACTTAACTTTACCCATGGTTGCTTATTTTTTGACAAAATTAAAACATTATGAAATTAAATGTAAAGAATCTCTTCTTTTTTTAAAGAAAATATAAGCTTCCGCTATTTTTGAAAGAAAAAAAAGGAATGAAATTCACTTAAAAAGTAATATAATTCCACACTCTTCTAGCCATAATCTATCCTTTACGACAGCCACATCTTTAATTTCGTGACCAAACGAAGATGCCATTGATGTATTTTTCTTATCAATCGTAGGCTTAAAAACAATAACATTCTCTTGTAACAGCTCTTGAAAAAGTATGCCTACTTTGGCACCAGACTCTAAGTCAGTATCCAGCAAATGGGCATTGTTGACAAGCACATCGCAATACATTTTTTGATTTTCAGGGATGGCTTGATAATCCTCAACGCTGAATTTTTCTAATTTCTCTTGACTAATGCCAGCAAGCGCTTCCTGCAGGGCCATAAAAATATACTTCCGTGTCATTTCACGTTCGTAGTCTTTTGAAAAATGTCCAGCCTCAAATAATATAGTGGGCGTCTTTAACATCTGAAAAGCATCGCCTACACAATTCGCGTTAAAACCATCATCATACCTCCCAACTTGTCCGGGTATCTCTTCTTGAAGTCGATTATTCATTGTGGCTATAAGTTGCATACTAGTAATTCGAGAATCCGAAAGACTACGCTCTTCGTCAAAAGCAGGAGCCAAAAAGGAAACCGTTGCTGGTTTTTTAGTTTGTCCCACATTGAATATGGTTCTCTGATCATGTAGATTAAAACAATAATCCGGCTTAAAATCTACATATACAGATTTCAGTATTTTACTTTCTGGTTGTGATTGGTTCTGAGCATCTCTATTCAAATCTATTCCATTTGCGTTTACTCTGGTGTATGCTTTTGCACCATCAGGGTTTAAAATGGGAATGAGTTGGAGCGTAAAATTTTGAAGAATATTTTCGGTTTCACCCAACTCTAATCTTAGGTAGTTAATCAAATCCAAAACCGCCTTAGTGGTCGTCGATTCATTTCCATGCATCTGTGACCACATGAAAATACGTTTGGGTCCTGTCCCAATTGTTAACCCATAAATCGGATTTCCATTTACCGATTCACCCAAAACCTTCATATGGAATGAGGCTGGTAATTGTTGCAGGAAATTCTGAATATGCGCATTGGTCACATACCTTCCTTGTATTTCCACCACTTTAAAATCGGTATACTTCAGCTTTTCCTTCATGCCTAATAAATTCTAGAATCACAAAAGTACAACGCTTAAAATTTACATTTGTAAACAATTAAACGCTCTTTTTATCCTTGTTTTTGACCCCCTAGAGAAGAATTTGTATACAAAATATAATAGCTCTTAATAAATAGGTTTAAATTACTATATATCAATTATTTAAATTATTTTATATAAAGTATTACATACTTAATTATAGTTAAAATATACATTAATTTAAACATATTTTAATTTTTAGCTTTATAAATTTATGTAGTTTTGTAAACATCTATGGATACAGATAAAATAAGCCTTCGCATAGCACAAATCTTAAAGCATTATGAGCTTTCTGCGTCCTCGTTTGCTGATAGTATTCAGGTGCAACGCTCCAGTATTTCCCACTTGCTTAAAGGACGTAATAAGCCCAGTTTGGAATTTGTAACAAAACTTGTTCACGCCTATCCTGAGGTAAATCTGTATTGGCTTTTATACGGTGAAGGAGAATTTCCAAAAGGAACTTCAACACACGCCTCCATAAACACAAAAAACAAAACACAAAACAAACCTGCTATCGAAACCACAGAAAAGAAGGTAGAAAAAGTAATCGTATTTTATGAAGATGGCACTTTTTCATCTTACACTCCGGAAGCGTAGTGACGTAAAATTATTACTGCCAAAAGGATTAAAACAAACCCTATTTTCACTATTTTGCATTCATGATTAGAAATGTAGTTTTAACCTTTTTGGTTGTTGTTGGATTGTCCTCTTGCTATCAGCCCGAACGCGATTGTAAAGCCTATAAGACCGGAAGTTTTATATTTAACTATGAAGTTGGAGACTCCGTAAAAACAGGAAAGTTTATTCGCGGAACCGATTTCAGTA
>JBLHNI010000255.1:0-4721 GCA_047650615.1 Maribacter sp. | reverse complement strand
ACCACACTATCAAGAAGTCATCAACCTAAGATACTTCAACGAGTTGAGTTACGCAGGTATTGCAGAAAAACTGAATGAACCCATTAACAACATCAAGGTTAAACTACTCCGCGCAAAGAAACTGTTGGCTGAAATTATTTCTAGCAAAAACTAAGCTCCTACCAAGCTATAAACTGTAATTTTTATTACGAATATTAGTAATGAAAAGCCAAGAATCAGCCCATAAATAAGTGATTTAGTTCGTATATTTGTACAAAAAGAGGCATGTCCGTAGCAGTAAAAGAAAATGTAACTCCTTCAAAAGGCAAACCAAAATGGTTAAGGGTAAAACTTCCGACCGGTAAGAGATACACCCAATTAAGAGGTCTGGTCGAAAAATATGACCTGCATACTATATGCACCAGTGGGAGCTGTCCCAATATGGGAGAATGTTGGGGAGAGGGTACTGCCACCTTTATGATTTTAGGAAATGTCTGTACCAGATCCTGCGGGTTTTGTGGTGTGAAGACTGGAAGACCGGAAGATGTGGACTGGGCCGAGCCTGAAAAAGTAGCACGCTCCATAAAGATAATGGGCATAAAACATGCAGTTGTCACATCGGTAGATCGCGACGATCTTAAGGATATGGGCTCCATTATCTGGGCAGAAACGGTACAGGCCATCAGAAGAATGAACCCAGAAACGACCCTGGAAACCCTTTTACCTGATTTTCAAGGTATAGAAAAACACTTGGACCGCATTATAGAGGTTTCCCCTGAAGTGGTTTCACATAATATGGAAACCGTTAAAAGACTCACACGTGAAGTCCGTATACAAGCAAAATACGAACGTAGTCTAGAAGTTTTAAGATATTTAAAAGCCAATGGCATAAACAGGACTAAATCTGGTATTATGTTAGGCCTTGGCGAGTTAGAAGAGGAAGTCATACAGACGCTAAAAGACTTACGAGATGTTAAGGTGGATGTAGTTACAATTGGGCAGTATCTACAACCCTCTAAAAAACATTTACCGGTAAAGGAATTTATAACACCGGAACAGTTTAAAAAGTACGAGAAAATTGGACTGGAAATGGGCTTTAGACACGTGGAGAGTGGTGCTTTGGTAAGGTCATCTTACAAAGCGCACAAACATTTACTATAGCCGCTGAAAAAATTGATTAGTGCTTAAACGCTAATGGATTCTAACAGCCTACAGCAACCAAATCTTTGAGACCTACGAGATACCTAATGATTAGAAAAAAGGTAAATTCTTTCCTATGAAGCAAATCAATATAGGAATCAACGGATTTGGGCGAATAGGGAGGACCTTTTTTAGATTGTCACAAGAATATCCCCAGATTAACATCGTTGCAATCAACGATCTGTCAGACACTAGAACCTTGTCCCATCTGTTAAAATATGATAGCATTCACGGTATCTTATCTACCAAAATAGGGTTTGATGGCCAGCATATTATCGTTAACGACCATATGGTGAGGCTTACAAGTGAAGTTCATCCTGAGAACATAAACTGGAAAGAAAAAGCTGTGGATGTAGTTGTGGAATGTACCGGCAAATTCAAAACCCGTAAGCAGCTAAGTTATCATTTAAAGAATGGAGCAAAGAAAGTAGTCTTATGCGTTCCGCCCGAGGAGGAAGACATTAAAATGATAGTTTTTGGCATCAACGAGGAAACCTTAACAAAAGAAGATAGCATTATCTCAAATGCCTCATGTACCACCAATAATGCGGCACCTATGATTAAGGTAATCAACGAGCTTTGTGGCATTGAGCAAGCTTACATTACCACCATCCACTCCTACACAAGCGATCAGAGTTTACATGACCAACCTCACCGAGATCTAAGACGTGCACGAGCAGCGGCTCAATCCATTGTTCCTACAACCACAGGTGCTGCAAAAGCACTCACTAGGATTTTTCCGGAATTAGCAAATGTTATTGGCGGATGTGGTATTAGGGTACCTGTTCCAAACGGCTCTTTAACGGATATTACCTTTAACGTTAAAACACAGACAAGTATAACAGAAATTAACGATACTTTTAAACATGTTTCTGAAAACAAATTAAAAAATATACTATTTTACACCGAAGATCCTATTGTATCCATCGATATAAACAATAGTTATCATTCTTGTACGTTTGATTCACAGATGACCTCTGTAATAGGGAAAATGGTAAAGATTATTGGATGGTACGACAATGAAACAGGGTATAGTAGCAGAATTATAGACCTTATCAATTTTATGAACAAGAAACAATTTATTTGAATCTTCTATTTTCACATAAGAAGCTACATTACATTATGGTAATACTCCTAGCTTTAGGCTTTGGAAGGCTTGCCGTTGCCCAAGAAACAACGCCTTACAAAGATGTTGCTCCTTACCTAAACGAAGCGCGTAACCTTAGAAACCAGAACAAAATAGCCCTTGCACTAGAAACATTAGACAAGGCGGCGGCAGAAGCCGAGAAAAACGAAGACGTAAAAGCACTCATAGATTCCTATCACCAACTAGCCATTCTTTATCTTAAATTAGACCGAGAAGGAGACACGCAGTTCTACTGGGACAGGGCTAGTGTTCTTTTAAAAGGTACCGCCTACCCTTATGGTGATGCCATTCACAAATATATTGAGGCTATTTTGTTGTACAGGAGTGACCAGAATTTTCAAGCGCTATCCATGTTGGAGAAAGCCAAGCAATTGAATAACGATAGGAATTTTTTCAATAACATCCTATTGGCAGAAGCGAAGGTTTATCTGAATCTCGAAAAATACGAAAGTGCAGCCAAAAACCTTAATTCCCTAATAGTAAATACGGACATCTACGAAAAATATTTTTTGACCACCCAAGCTTACTTGGGGCTTGCAGAGCTCTATTTAAAAAAAGAGGACTTGAACGAAAGTGCAAAAAATGGAGAATACGCGTTAAAAATGGCGAACACCAACGGCTTCTTTATGGAGTCGAAAAAAGCAAACCTTCTTCTTACGAATATCTATGAAGAACTGGGTCTCTATGAAAATGCGTATGTAAATAGCCAAAATCTACTTCAAATCAACGATTCCATTTTTAATATTGAAAAACTTAAAGTTGAAGTCAAAACGGCGGACAAAATACGGGATGATATAAAAACCAATCAAATCCTTGGTTTGGAGACCAAGGTAGATGAGCTTACCGAATCCCAAAACAGATCGGAGATTACCGCCATTCTAGCATCGGCCTTTTTGATTATTATTTCTCTCTTGGCGGTTTCCCTTTTTCGAAACAATCAAATAAAGGTAAAAACAAATGACCTTCTGCACACCAAAAACAAGGAACTCCAAATAGCAAGGGATGGGGCAGTACAAGCCATGGAAGCAAAGACTAATTTCTTATCTACCGTGAGCCACGAGCTAAGGACCCCTTTATATGCGGTGACCGGACTCACCCATTTACTGCTAGAAGAAGAGCCGGAAGAACATCAAAAGGAACATTTAAAGGCCTTAAAATTCTCAGGCGATTACCTCTTGAATTTTATCAATGATATTCTCCACATCAACAAAATAGATGCTAATAAATTGGAACCCTTGAATATGGATTTCAATTTAAAGAAAATCATAAATGAAGTCATGGAGTCGCTACAGCAAAGTGCAAAAGCGAACAATACCAAACTCATCTTGGAATTTGACGATAGTATTCCAGGTCATTTAATGAGCGACCCCTTAAAACTATCTCAAGTGTTCATGAACCTGGTAGGGAATTCCATTAAATTCACCAAAGATGGCCAAGTTACTGTGATTACTAAATTATTGCATAAAGACAAAGAAGATGTGAAAATTTATTTAGAAGTAAGGGACAATGGTATCGGTATTTCTAAAGAAAAACAAAAAAGTATTTTTGAAGGTTTTGAACAAGGTTCAATGCAAATCAATAGAGAATACGGAGGAACAGGCCTTGGACTAACCATCGTTAAAAGCTTGCTAGGTCTTTTCAATAGTGAAATACACCTAGAGAGCGAACTTGACAAAGGAAGCGCCTTTTCCTTTGAAATAGACATGAAAAGTATAGACGACCTGTCGGAAGATATTACGTTTGAAATCACCCAACGTGATTATGACTTTAAAGGACTTCACCTGATGATCGTGGAAGACAACAAAATCAACCAAGTGATCACTAAAAAAATGCTAAGTAAAAAAGAGATTACCAGTGATATTGCCAGTAATGGAGAAGATGCTGTAATACTGGCAAAGGAAAACGTTTACGATGCTATTCTTATGGATATTCATATGCCAGGTATTAGTGGCGAGGAAGCTACCATACAAATACGTAAATTTGACCAACGCACACCCATCATTGCCCTAACCGCAATTTCACTAGACGATAGTTTGGAAAGTTTTTATGCCGCCGGTTGTGATGACGTGATTACCAAGCCTTTTAAACCAGAAATCTTCTATCAAAAAATTGGAGAGAACATATTTGATAAAAAGCAGAAGATTAGCGATGCATGAGCACCTCCAGCTCCTTTTCTAAAATCTTCTTCCCATCCCCTAAAAATGAGTGTGCTACAGGAAGGTAGAATAGATTATTCAAATCATCTTTTAACCTAACATAATCTTTTTCCGTAGTCAAAATACATTTCTTACGTTTGAGAACTTCCAGTTCGTCTTTAGAAAAAAAGTGATGGTCTTTATAAGCCAGATGCTCAAAGCCAATCCCTTTCGTTTTTAAATAGGACACCAAGGGCTTG
>JBLHNI010000254.1:0-4726 GCA_047650615.1 Maribacter sp. | reverse complement strand
TACGCCAATGCTTTTAAAGGGGACATCATAGGTTCTATGGAAATGTTCTCCTACAATGAGTCCAGTTTCTGGAACAATACCTTTAATGGCGGAAAAGATGATTTTATCGGCAAAGGAAGCTGTCAGCTTTTCCAATTCGGTATTCAAAAATGCGGAAGGGATAGCAAAAATGAGCACATCATAGGTGCTTATGGTTTTATTGATATCAGAAGATAAGTCCAAAAGGGACACCGGAAATTCTACAGAACTCAAATAGTTTGGATTGTGCCTTTGGGTCTTAATATGATTAATGGCATCGGTATTGCGCATATACCAACCTACTTTACGTCCATTACCAGTCAGCATCTTTACAATAGCGGTTGCCCAACTGCCTCCACCTAAAACAGCAAATGTCTTTTCGTTCTTCATGGGTTAAAAATAGGGATTCAAAACCATCGGACAAGCATAAGAATGTTATATTCTGATAATCAATAGAATATGTATTTCGGCACGGTGCTTGTTTTGTGTATACCAATATTATTAAAACTGAATAACATGAAAACAATAAAACTATTTTTTGGATATTTCCTAATGGCAACTTTGTTAGTATCATGTTATGCGGATGTGATTATTGAGGACCAGTTTATAGAAGAATCTGCATTTAATACGGATCAAGTATTACAAGCATATGATCTTTGGTATGTAGATATTAGCGAAACTGGAGGCAGCGGAGAGGTCCCTTTTTTACAACGCGCCTTTACGATATCTTTTGATAGCGGCGCTGTGTACGCCAATAATAATATTGTTGGTCTCGGAAAAACGGGTAACGGTTTAGGAATAGATATAGGATATTATAACACATTGCGTGGTGTAGTGGAAATAGACCATGATGTAGATGGACTTTGGTTATTGGAAGTATATGCGTTAAATAATAATACGATTGAATTATTAGATACAAGATCTAACACTTCGTATGTATTACGTGGATTCCAAAGTAACAGGTTTGATTACGATATGGTGTTTTATGATAACATCAATTATTTTATGCAGGAGTACGATACTTGGGAGAAATCCTATACCAGTGAAGAAGGTGCTTTGAACGATTTTAATGAAGAGAACTTCTTACAGTTCTTACCTACTTTTTTCCGTTCTTCTATAGATACCCCAGGTACTTCTTTAGGTGCTCTTAGTTGGGACTTTGAAGGCGACTACCAAGTGTTTGATGTATCGGGAGATACAAGTTTAAAAACCTTGACCTTGAATTATGATTTTATGGGCAGGGATTATTTTGAACTTTACGTGATTAATGACAGTACTATAGAATTGTATCACCCAGATAGTGACACCCTATATGAATTTAGAGGTATGGGGTATCAGGAGTATTTAAAGTCAGGAAGAGGTAGTGTAGCCAAAAAAAGAACAAAATCGAACAACCCAATTATGGACGTAAAACGAAAAAGAAAATAAGATTGTCTTTAGCTTTGTTTTAATGGATGAAGGCAATTTATTTTGGACACTATCGTAGAACCTTAAAATGGTCAAGTTTTATATCGTCCAAACCTTTGTCATCAAAAGGATATTCTAAATCATCTTGTATGTTATACAAAGAAATAAGTATGAACTCTGTAAGTATCACTACAAAATAAGTAGCGAAATGATTATAGTTTTGTCCTATGTTAAATATTATGGTAGGTGCATAAATGAGCGGAAAAATATAAATAAAAACCTTACAGTAGGCCTTTAAACTAACTGGGGTTCTATGAACATGAATTCCATTAAGGTTGTCAACAGCTTCATGCAAGTCACAAAGGTATTTAAATAATTTGTCTTTTAGGCTTTTTGAAATAGTACCGCGATTCTCTAAAATAAAACCATATACTTTGTCAATTTCGGTGTCAAGATCGGTAATGCTACTATCACTTGTTTTTAAATGGAATAAAGTTTTGTCCTCTATATTTTGAATCAATATCTTAAGTGTAGCTTCCTCTTGTGCCATTAAGCTGCTCGTAGTAATAAAATAATAGAGCGTTTTCATAGCACTTCTATATTGGCTCAGATGCTCTAAGGCTTTTTCCCGTCTTCTAAAAGACCCCCTAATGGTAAAAACAAGAGGAAAAATGATGGCAATACTTAAAAGAGTTAAATCTAATTTAAAAAAAATTTGAAATTTATAACAAGTAAAAACAGCAGCTATGGATATGACCATGACCAATAGTGTTCTGTAATTTAAAGAAGAGAGATAGAGTTTGATAATTTAATTTTTAATACTTTCAGAGTAAAGTTAATAGAAAATGAATAAGATACAAATTAAACTAAGACTCCTAACGCTTTGTGTTTTTTTATCGCTTACCTGTTTTGGTCAAAAGGATAGTAAAAGTAAAAAGCTTGGTAAGGTGTCAAAGTTGTTTGCTACACAAACGATGCTTCCGGTGGAGTTATCTTATAGCAATAGAGACCTTAAAAAACATACCAACTATAGTACCTATTTGGATACTGACTTAACGTATAGTGATGTTGCAGATACCAAGACAACACTTCCTGTAAGAATTAGGGCTAGAGGAAATTTTCGACGTAAGAACTGTTATTTTACTCCTGTTAAATTTAGAATCAAAAAAGAAGATGCCAAAGGAACTCTCTTTAAGGGAAATAAGGAATTAAAGTTGGTCTTGCCTTGTTTAAAAGAGACCAATGCCAATGATAATGTTATCAAGGAATTATTAGCCTACAAACTGTTTGAGGTAGTTTCCGAATATCATTTTAAAACCCGGTTATTGGACTTAAGCCTCAATGAAGCTAGAGGTAAAAAAATAGAGAATCATAATGTTAAAGCCTTTTTTATTGAAGATATAGATGAATTAGAGGACAGGTTTGGCGGCAAAAAGCTAAAAAGAAATGTACACCCCTTACAGCAAGATTCTTTGCATTCGATACGAAACGCCTTTTTTCAATACATGATTGGGAATACCGACTTTTCCACCGGTTATCAACACAATCAGAAAATTTTGTTTGTAAATGGGTCGTCGATTCCTATTCCCTACGATTTTGATATGTCTGGTTTATGTAATGTTAGTTACTCCATTGTTTCGAAAATAGAAGGGAAAGAGTTGCCTTTAGAGTCAGTTACTGTTCGATTATACAGAGGTTTTAATAGATCAGATGCTACCATTAGCATCATAAAGGATGAGTTTTTGGAGAACCGGATTAAAATGATAGCAATTGTGGATGGCCATGAAGATTACTTTGATAATCCCAAAGAGTTTGCCAAATGTAAAGAATATCTACTGGAGTTCTTTTCTATTTTAGAAAGCCCCACTAAGTTTAAAACTGAAATCTTAGATACTAGAAGGGTAAAGTAAATACGACAGTTATCTTATTTTTCAAATAACTCGATAAGTGGTTTGCCTTGTGACGCACTCGGCAAGGGAATGTTCAAAAACATGGAAAGACTAGGTGCTATGTCTATTGGGTTTACGGCTCTTACAGATTCTCCTTTGGGAATGCCGGCACCCATCCAAACCATGGGTACTTGCGTGTCATAAGTGTATCCGGAACCATGCACCGTTCCATTTACTTTTTCTACGGCTATAGTAGCGTTGGGGTGTATTATAGTGCCAGAAGTATACGTAACTAGTACATCTCCAGACCTTTTAGCGTAATACCCGTTTTGAATTATTTTTCGAATTCCCTCTTCATATACCTGTGTTTGGAGGTCATTGGCAGTAAGGGCCAGCGACACCTCAGGCAAAGTCATTAGGAAGTTTACAGCTTCTTTTTGTACTACGGGGATAGTTAGTTTATTTTCATCAATGGTTAATTTTTTGAGATACAGGTTATTCCCATTTACCGTATTTACCCATGAGCTATTTCCATATTTTTTATCCAAAAAAGCCTCTAATTGGCGAGCATCCCCAGTAGTACGGGCAATGGCTGCGTCAAGCTTATTTTCTTTTAATAAAGACACATTTTGTATTGCGCCATGATCTGCAGTAAGAAATAAAGTATACTTGCCTTTTCCAACTTCCGTATCCAATGCAGCAAAGAGTGTAGCCAAGTCCTGGTCGAGTCTTAGAAAAATATCCTCCATTTCTACGGATTGCGGTCCAAAAGTATGCCCCACCACGTCGGGTACAGAGTAGCTAATCGTTAGAAAATCCGTTTCATCGTCCATTCCCATTTTCTCTTCCTGTAAAGCGGTAATGGCAAATTCTGTGAGTAACGTATTTCCTTTAGGAGAAATCCATAACAATTGAAATTCTGTTCCTTTCGCCTTATACTTCTCTCTCATAGACTTAAGGTCATATGGAAATGTAGGGCTAGACTTTCCGCCAAGAGACGGCTCAAAAGTATTATCATCTGCCGCGCTGGCCGTGTAGGTGGCTATAGGGTATAGTGTGTTCCACGTTTCGTTCAAATACGTATTTGATTTTTCTAGAGTATTGAATTTACGTACCCAATCTGGAAGTTTTTTCATGTAGAAGCTACTACTAACAAAATAACCAGGACTAGATTCCCAATCATGCCAATAGGCAGCATCTGCAGTTTTTCCACCTGAGAGAATAGCACCCCTGTCTTTTATGGAAATACTAATGACTTTCGCCTTAAAGTTGCTGGCTAGTTTTAGCTCATCAGTAATTGTGGAGCTCATCATTTTTTTTGGAGAAACACCATAAGGGTTTTCGACCACGGAACCTATAATCTGTTCATTGGTATCCGAAACATTTCCTGTAACGGATTCTGTTTGTCTATC
>JBLHNI010000253.1:0-4781 GCA_047650615.1 Maribacter sp. | reverse complement strand
AAATGCCTCAGGATCTTGGAATAAAGTTCGCCAAAGAATACAATTTAGAAGCAGACCATATCAAAGAACATTTATATAAACAACCCAATCCAAACACTTATTTGGCCACCTTTGCTCGTTTTCTGGTAGAAAATAAAGAACATCCATACGCAAAAGGAGTTATTGATAAAGGCTTTCAGCAATTTATCAATAACTACATTATGCAATTTGAACTGGCGACCAAAGTTCCCATTAACTTTGTAGGAAGCATTGCTCATTATCTTAGGGATGAGTTGGTTACGGTTTTGGAGCGGAATGACCTTATTGTTGGAGTTATAAGACAACGCCCTATAGAAGGCTTAGTTGAGTTTCATAAGGCTAATATGTAGTTACCTATGTTGGTTCTTTGAAGATTCCAGTAATTTCCCCCGATATTTTTTATCTTAGACTACGGACTACTTAACAGCTAGCATCGAAATCTCTACGTTTACAAATTTAGGGAGGTTTGCTACTTCTACAGTTTCTCTAGCGGGTGCTGTTTCAGCGTCAAAATAGGTGCCGTATACTTCATTTACCTTTGAGAATTGATGCATGTCTTTCAAAAAAATCGTAGTTTTTACCACATGGCTAAAACTCATCTCAGCAGCAGTTAAGATAGCCTTAAGGTTTTCCATAGACTGCTTGGTTTCCTTTTTGATATCTCCTTCTATCAAGGTTCCTGTTTTTGGGTCCATTGGAATTTGACCCGATATATACAAGGTATTTCCGCTTAAAACAGCTTGGCTATAAGGTCCTATTGGTGCTGGAGCGTTATCAGTGTTGATGATTTTTTTCATTTTTCTAAAATTTAATTTCTTATAGGTTGACTTCGGTTTTCCCATTTTAAGTCGCTAAGAATGGAAGCGTCTATACCTATAAAGAAAAACCATCTTTTATATTGTCCAAATGGGGTCCAGTTAAAGCGCATATTAAAACTACCTAAATTGCGTTCAAAACGAAGTTGTGTTAGGGTAAAACCAGAGTTCTGAAAATCGTATCCAGAAGACCCACCAACTTTCCACCTAGGAGATAGTTCAATATCACCTGAGAACATAAGCGAATTATTGCCAAAGGTGTTCTGCCTTGCGCTGTTACTGTATCCTGCGGTATATGCCAATCTAAAATTCCAAGGAATCTTGGTGCCATATTTAGGGTTTTCAATATCACTATCGTCTTTATTATTATCCATAGGGTTGTCAGAAAAGCTATCCGCCCTGCCAAACAAGTCATCCGTTCTGCCGCCACTTTGGGCCACGTAGTCAAAAGGGTCTTCTTCCTCCTCCTCTTCATCCTTATCTTTTCCAAACATATCACTACTAATGGAGTAGGTGATATTAGCATTGGCTCGCGTAAGCCTAAAAAGACTTCCTCCATTGTTAGCATTTAACGTATTGATACGAAATCCATTGTTATCAATAGCATAAGGGTCTAAATTAGCAGAGAAGTTAATGGACATTTTATTGTCCAATATATTCGTTCCACCATTTATGCTCAACGGACTAAGCCTTAGTGAATCCGATTCTAAGTTGTATGCACTGGATATATTTAAATTACTTAGTAAGGGTACTTTTTTAGCCTCTAATTTAGTTGAATCTTTATCCCTTACCTTGGCTTCTAACACGTTTGCTAGGGAGAAATTAAGGCTATTGGAGCGCCCTAATCTGGGTACACCGTTTAGCGTACCTTCAAAACGGGTGTATTGTACAGGCTCACCCTCTCTTAGATATGTATCGTAAAACTGATCAAAGGAAGGTGCGTAACCATAACTAATAGAGGGGCGCATAACATGTCTTAAGGCTTGGATTTTTTTATCTTCCCCAAAATCAAACGTTCCGTATATTGTCGTTCCTATACTTGCACTAAAGTTGTATTGGTTAAAGCGGTCGAAGCCGCTAACAGTATCTCGTACCACCCTATCGGTTTCTGTGTCAAAACGTTGGTCAAAAGTCTCCAAGGTCCAAACATCTTCATAGTTTGCGCTGGTACTTACACTAAAATACTTTGCTATTTTAAAGTTGGTGCTTATGGGTATGCGATGTCTAGCCCCAACCCTTGCATTGTCGAACATTCTACTGGTTAAAAAATCCTGATCATTTGTTGTAAGTCGGTTCTGGGCGTTTAAATCGTATTGAAAATTTATATTTTGTATAAATCCTTTTTTGATACCGTCCCTCTTAGCAAAGGGAAAAATCCGTTCCATACTTGTCTGTAGCGTAGGAAGGCTCATGGTAATATTGTCTGGGTTGTCTTCTGTAGCCGTCGGTGAGGTCAACTGCGAATGTGTGGCTGTTAAGCTCATATTTACCGATGGATAGGCTGGGAATGTTTTGGAGTAGGAGATGGATGATGATAAGGTGTTATTCTGGGTATTTGGTAAATTTCGCTGTTGTAAGGAATTCCGATAAAATTCACTACTCCCAAGGTTCACCGAAGCAGAAAACCTGGAGTTGGGACTCGCTTTGGTATCCTGTGAGTGGGAAATCTGGATATTATAATTTTTTGATAAACTATAATCGCTAAATCCTTTTTGACTACGTACTTGGTTTTCGTACCTAAAATTAATGTTTCCCCTATATTTATAGCGTTTTGTGTAAATAGATGCTGCGCGCATACCCCAGCTCCCGTTGGTGTAGAAATCACCAGAAAAGGTAACATCCGCATAATCACCTAAAGGCACATAATAGCCCATGTCTTGCAAAAAGTAACCCGTATTAGGGTCATTGCCAAAGGCAGGCATTAATATACCTGCAGCCCGCCCTACAGCAAGAGGGAAATAGGCGAAGGGCATAAAAATAGGGGTGGGTACATCTTCGATATAAATACTACTGAATCCTGCTATCACCTTTTTTTTAGGGACGAATTTCGCCTTTTTTATTCGTATATAATAGTCTGGGTCTATGGTGTCGGTTGCTGTAGTTAGTTTAGCCTCACTCAAAAAATAAACAGAGTCGTTTTCTTTTTTTGTGATTTCTGCATATACTTTCATAGAATCACTACCCAAGGCTCCTGCGGCGGCCTGTTGTTCTGTTCTGGAATTCCAGATAATGGCTTTTTGGGTATCAAAATTAAAACGAATGGAGTCCGGAATAACAACACTAGCTCCTTGTTTAAAATAGGGTAATTGCGTGTAATTTCCCAATGAATCTTTTAATCGGCCCGCATAGACTTCATTTTTAACGTAGTCCATGGTGATGACCCCTGCTTTCAATTCGGTATCTTGATAATATATTTCTGCCTCGTTGTAAAGATAAATCTTGTTTTCTTTTTGACTTAACTTTACATAGTCCTTAGCCTTATATGTGATTTTGTCAAGTAATAGTGGTTTTTTTTTGTTTAAAGAATCCGTAGCAACGGAATCTAATGCAATACTATCCTGTACTAAAAGTGCCAAAAAAAGAGGGGCTACTATGGTGTCCTGTACCGCTTTTACGGATAACGGTACAACTTTTTGCTCTTGAGCTTTGCTAGAAAATGCGCCAACAAAAAGAATACAGATGAAAAGTACGTAATGTTTATTTGATTGCAAGGCTTTATATCCTATTTTTGTAACAATTTGGCAATCCAATGGGACATTGGTTTCCGATGTCAAACTTACATATATTTTTTATTCCCTAAGTAGGGTATTACCATAATTTTAACCATAACAAGGGCTTTAAACGCCCGTAAGAACATGAAAATTAAATCGCTCTTGTCTATTTTATTTTTAGCGTTTTCCTTGCTTTTATTTTCTTTTACACCTTTTTACACTCAAACGGCAACGGTAGAGCCTTTCGTTGTAGTCTTGGATGCAGGGCATGGAGGTCATGATCCTGGTAATTTAGGGAATGGTTATCTGGAAAAAAACATTGCCCTGAATATTGTACTAAAAGTGGGCGAGCTTTTGGGAAGTAACAAAGATATTAAGGTGATATATACTCGTAAAGACGATACGTTTATAGATCTTTTTTTGCGGGGAGAAATCGCGAACAAGGCAAACGCAGACCTTTTTGTCTCTGTACATTGTGATTCTCATACTTCTGACGCACATGGTGCAGGCACCTTTGTTTTAGGGCTGCATGCGAACGAACAAAATTTCGAAATCGCAAAAAAGGAAAACTCTGTAATTTACCTTGAGGATAATTACGAAACGCGGTATGCCGACTACGATATTAATGCTCCAGAGTCTGTTATAGGGTTAACTATTATGCAAGAAGAATTTTTAGATCAGAGTATAGCCCTGGCGAAAATGATTCAGGATAATTTTTCAGGAAAGTTAAAACGAAACGATAGAAAGGTAAAACAAGCGGGGTTCATTGTGCTTCATCAGACTTTTATGCCTAGCGTTTTGGTAGAAACTGGTTTTCTTACGAACAAAAACGAAGGAGCATACCTTAACTCTAATAAAGGGCAAGTAGAAATGGGTACGGCAATTGCCAACGCTATTTTAAAGTACAAGGACGCTACGAAAGCGAATACTTCGCCAGTAGTGGTGTCGAAAAAATCCGATGCTGCTGATGCGCAAAAAAATACTACAACCGAAGCTATTGAAAAGGAGAAGCAAGCTGGCGAGAAAGTATGGGCAGAAAATAAGGTGGTAGAAAAAGCTGAAAAACCGATAGGTTCACCGCAAGAAGAAATAGAAGTAGATGACAAGGCAATAAATAACGAAGGTGCTCAGGTAGCGAATGAAAAACCCGTTTTAGAAATTAAGGAAGCCGAACGAACTGCTACAAACGTGTTTTTTAAGGTGCAATTAATGGCTAGTGGTAAGGATTTAGCCTCTG
>JBLHNI010000252.1:0-4792 GCA_047650615.1 Maribacter sp. | reverse complement strand
GGTTGTAATCCACTGGGTTAACTCAGTATTATCTTCATGCATATCGGTAATCACGAATAGCAGTTCCTTATGACTACGTTGATGTATTTTAGCGATATCGTTTTGGTTATTTGGCCAGCTCCCGGTAGTTTTTATTTCAATCAACTCGTGCAATAGGCGATTATAATGTTGTTTATGGGATGTAGGATGTAAACTTTGTAACCGAGAATTATTAAGTGCAAACAAACCAACGGCATCCCCTTGTTGATGGGCCAAATGCCCTAAAGAGGCCACCAAGACCCGAACATAATTGATCTTGGATAATCCATCCTCTTCATGCATCATGGACGCACTGGCATCCACAATAAACTTTACGACGACATGGGTATCTATATCGGATTCCTTTATGTAATACCTGCCGGAACGCGCCAACATTTTCCAATCTAACAAACGCATATCATCCCCAGGATGATATGCCCTATACTGACTAAATTCCAAACCCAGGCCTACCCTTCTGCTTCCATGGGCACCTGCCAAAAACCCATCCACGATTACACGAGCGATAAGGGCCAAGCCCGAAACGCTATTGATAATCTTTGGTTTTAACAATTGCCTGTAGTCTTGTTTCACTGTATTACTCTTTTGTATTTCCTAGGATGTCCTCCACTAGTTTTTGGGTAACCGAATCTGAGGTAATACCTTCCGCTTCCGCCCTAAAATTAACAATAATCCGATGGCGTAAAACCGGGAAGGCTACTTTTTTCAAGTCTTCTGGAGTCACGGAAAAACGCCCCGCTTGCAAGGCACGTGCCTTTGCCGTAAGAATCATCGCCTGCCCGGCTCTTGGACCGGCACCCCAACTTACCCATTCTTTCACATAGCTATTGGCCGTAGTTTCAGGCCGTGTAGCCCTAACAATTGTATTTACATGCCCAATAAGATCATCACTGATGGGGACATCACGTACCAGTTGCTGTAATTGCATTATATCCTCTGCGCCCAATACTTTATTTACCGTAACTTTCTTTGACCCAGTAGTTCTTTTTAAAATGGCTGCTTCCTCAATTTCGGAGGGATATCCAATTTTTATATAAAATAAAAAACGGTCTTGCTGTGCCTCTGGTAAAGGAAAGGTACCCGATTGCTCAATCGGGTTTTGCGTTGCCAAGATAAAAAAGGGCCTATCCATAGGATAGGTCTGCCCAGAATAGGTAATCTCAAATTCCTGCATCGCTTCCAATAAGGCTGCCTGTGTTTTGGGTGGTGTTCTATTGATTTCGTCTGCCAAAATAATATTTGCGAAAATGGGTCCTTTGTTGAACTTAAAGAATTTTTTTCCTGTTGTATGGTCTTCCTCCAAAATTTCAGTTCCCACTATATCTGAAGGCATCAGATCCGGTGTAAATTGTATTCTGCTGAACTTCAATTCTATGGCCTGTGAAATTGTTTTAATCAAGAGCGTCTTAGCCAAACCCGGAACTCCCTCTAAAAGGGCATGTCCGCCAGCTAAAAAGGTAATTAACAACTGTTCTACCGTTTCTTCCTGACCAACAATCACCTTAGCGATTTCCTTTTTTAACAGCCCCAACTTATTCGTTAATGCCTTTATCTCCTTTTCCGCTGTTAGCAGCTTTTCGTCCATATTTTCCTATTATGAGGTTAATGCATACATCACGATATTTACCCCAAACCGTGTGTTGTCTATTTTATACCATCGTTTATTTCTAAAATCATAATCCCACTCGCAACCATAATCCTTGTTACTATATAATACGCCTATTCTTCCGTTGACTTCTATAGCTTTTAAATACTCATGCACCAAATCGTCTCCCCAACCATTTAGCTCTTGCGATGTGGTTGGTGGACCATCTTCAAACTCAAAAAATATGTTATAAATTTCGTGATCGTTTGGTATTTTCCGTAGTGTATCAGAGCCAAATATTTCTTCCATTTGGCGCTCAAAAGACTTGGCAAAGAGTCCGTCGATGTCATGATTACAATCATCCACAAAGACAAAACCGCCATTGGCCACATACTTTTTAAAATTTTCCTTTTCTTTTTTGGTGAACTGAACTAGTTTATGCCCAGAAAGGTAACAAAACGGACATTTAAAAATAGTATCACTAGCGAGCGAAACGATGTTCTCAACCGTATCTACTTGCAGTGTGGTGTACTCTACTAAGGAATTAAGCAAATTAGAAGGCATACGCTGGTCTACATCCCAATCTCCGGATTCATATTGTAACCTTGTAAAGAAAAAAGCGCTGTTCAATGACCTCGATGCTAATTGTGGTGAAACAAAAACTGGTTGTAACGAAATAGGTTACAACCAGTATGTTTTTAATCTATGTTTGCTATACCGCGTCAGATAAACTAGAAAAAGTAAAGTCACGAACCTTCATGTACGGAATCAGATTTCCATTAATACGCACTTGCTTCCCTAGCGTTTCTAAATTGTTTAGCATGATAATTGGACTTTCGTTAAAACGGAAGTTCTTGACTGGATATTTAATCTTTCCGTTTTCGATATAAAAAGTTCCGTCTCTAGTAAGTCCAGTATAGAGTAAGGTTTGTGGGTCTACAGATCTTATGTACCATAAGCGGGTGACCAGAATCCCCTTTTTGGTACTTTTTATCAAATCTTCTAATGAGGCATCTCCACCACCCATAATAAGATTTCTTGGAGAAGGTACAGGCTCAACCCCTTTTTCCTGAGCCCAAAAACGATCGTACACTAAATTTTTAACTACGCCATTCTCTAACCAAGATGTTTTCTTTAGAGCTTGTCCAGCCCCATTCCATGTACCTGTAGGCACTTCTGCATTTAGTGGATCAGACCACAGATTAACCCGTTCATCAACGATTTTTTCCCCCATTTTTGTGCCACCACCCTCTTTGGACATGAAACTACGCCCCTCATCTGCAGTTCTCGCACTTAATGATCTACTCATATTGCGAATAAGATCTCCTACAGCAGCCGGTTCCAATATTACAGTATATTTCCCAGGCTCTATTGCCTTAGCTTCCATGGACATTACTGCTTTGTCAATAGCTACTTTTGATGCTTCTGAGGAATCAAATTTGGTGATATCGTTATAATCCCTAGACACCCAACCCGATCCTGTACCATCATTACTGCGCATGGTCACCGTAAAATCTACATTTGTAGACTTATTATAGGCAAACAATCCTTTGGAATTCATCATGGCACTAAAATCATTGGAATCATCTAAAAATCCGGCAGCGGTTACCTCTTTTTCCTTTGCAGGAACTATACTGCTCTTAGCCACTTCAGCCCGGTAATCTGGGGTTATTTTAGCTGTTGCATCCACATAGGTGATCGCTTCGTCATACATCTGTGGCCCTAAAGGCTCCATGAATTCAGAATTTTCCGGGGAAAGCATTGCCAATTCCTCGGCACGCTTTACCACCTTTTCCAAAGACGCATCATCAAATTCATCTATGGTAGCCGTTCCCGATTTTTTCCCATAGCTAGCTTGTATCACCAAAGTCTGGTTGGACTGATGACCCGCTGTGGAAACTGAATTTCGTGCGTAGCGTATATTTCCGCTTTCGCTTCCGCTTAGATTTACTTCGCAGACCTCTGCTGTGGAAAAGCTCAACGCCTTTTCCATTATTTTTCTAGCTTCTTGTTCTGTATATATTGCCATTATCTTTTCTTTTGAGTTGTGGTTCGTTTAAATGGAACGACCTGTGTTGATTACATTGATGTCATTAAAGCGAGTCGTTGAACTACCGTGAGATACCGCACTTACCTGTGAAGGCTGCCCTTTACCATCAAAAAAGGATCCAAACATTCGGTAATCTCCTTCATCGCAAATCTTAGCACAAGAATTCCAGAACTCTTGCGTATTAGATTGGTAGGCTACATCATTCAACATACCAGCGATCTCCCCATTTTTTATCTCATAAAAAACTGTGCCTCCAAACTGGAAATTGTATCGCTGCTGATCAATAGAATAAGAACCTCTACCGGCTATATAAATTCCCTTTTCCACATCCTTAATCATTTCGGCAATGGAATACTTATCTTTACCTGGTTCCAAGGAAACATTAGGCATGCGTTGAAACTGCACATCGTTCCAGCTTTGTGCGTAACAACACCCATGAGATTCATTCTGACCAAGAATGTTAACCTGATCTCTAATCGCTTGGTAGTTAACTAAAGTTCCGTTACGTACCAAATCCCATTGTTTACACTTCACTCCTTCATCGTCATAACCCACGGCACCTAAACTACCTTCCATAGTTTTATCGGCAACTAGATTTACTATATCACTACCGTAATTAAAATCACCAGACTTCCACTTATCTAAGGTAGCAAAACTTGTTCCGGCATAATTAGCCTCATAGCCTAGTACCCTATCCAATTCTAAGGGGTGTCCTACGCTTTCATGAATAGTAAGTCCTAAATGATTAGGTTCTAAAACTAAATCATACTTTCCTGCATCTACAGATTTTGCAGTAAGCATTTCCGTTGCCTGTTTTGCTGCCTGTACTGCGTCCTCTACAATATCATAGCTCTTTCTGTATAAGGTTATCCCCGCAGGACCTTCTAATTTTTCAGAGGCAAGACCATCCATATACTCATACCCCAGACCCATTGGGGCACTCATTGCTTGGCGGGTCTTAAAAGCACCAGCGCCACGATCAACAGCGGTGACATCAAATGTGGGCCAAATACGATGCACATCTTGGTCTATATAGGAGCCGTCGGTTGAAGCAAAATATTTTTGCTCGTTTACCATAAAAAGTGCCGAGTTTACAAAATTGGCCCCATTATCCATAGCAG
>JBLHNI010000251.1:0-4794 GCA_047650615.1 Maribacter sp. | reverse complement strand
GGTAGGATAGCACATCTTCTGCGGTGGAATATTGTCCGGTTTTGGTTTTCTTCGGCTTCTCTACCAATTTCATTTTATCAAAAAGGATTTCCCCTAATTGTTTGGGTGAGCCTATATTAAATTCTTGCTCTGCGGCTTCATAAATCTTTTTTTCTAGGCTAGCGATGTCATTGTTGAGGTCTTCCGAGAGGGAATTAAGAAATGCCTCATCTAGATTGATACCTTCCAATTCCATATCCGCTAGCACGCGCAATAAGGGTATTTCTATATCCTTAAAAAGTTGGTCTGTTTTGGCTTCAGCCAGTTCAGGTCTAAACTGTTGTGCCAATTGAAACGTTATATCCGCATCCTCAACGGCATATTCCGTTATTTTGTCAAGTGGAACATCGCGCATAGACAACTGGTTCTTGCCTTTCTTGCCAATAAGTTCCGTGATAGAAACGGGACTATAATTCAAATAGGTTTCCGCCAACACATCCATATTATGCCGCATATCTGGATTGATAAGGTAGTGGGCGAGCATGGTATCAAAATAGTTGCCTTTAACTTTGATGTTATACTTGTCTAGGACTTTAATATCATATTTGAGATTTTGCCCAACTTTTTCAATACTTTCTGCCTCAAAGAACGGTCTCAGTTCTTCAATAAGTTTTTGGGCTTCGTCCTTATTCTCAGGAAAAGGAATATAAAACCCTTTGGTAGCTTCCCAACTAAAAGCGATACCTACAAGTTCTGCTGTAAGGGGATTAAGTCCAGTAGTTTCCGTGTCAAAACAAACCGAGGTTTGTTTTATCAGATTCTGAAGAAATAGCTTCATAGCCATGCCTGGCGCTATACTTTGGTAGGAATGCGGAATGTCTTTGATGGTTTTTCTACTAGAGCTATCCTTTATAGTTGCCGGTGAAGCACCGTCGCCGCCAAAAAGGGAGAACTGTCCAGTTCCGGCAGAGGAAGCAGCTTTTTTTACTGTTTCCGTGCTGGTAACTTCCCCTGTGGTTGTAGCTTCTTCTCCTGAAAATATTTTTATAAATTGGTCTTTTAATCTTCTGAATTCCAGCTCTTCGAAGATTTCCTGTACTTTTTCATTATCAGGAACAGACATTTCGTAGTCCTTAGCGTCAAAGGTTACCTCAACTTCTAAACAGATAGTCGCTAACTTTTTAGAAAGTAGTCCCAACTCTTTATTGGCTTCGATCTTAACCTTCATAGCGCCTTTAAGCTTGTCTGTATTTTCTAAAAGCCCTTCCATAGTGCCATATTCGGCAATAAATTTTCTAGCCGTCTTGTCGCCTACACCTGGTAATCCAGGAATATTATCACTGGCATCTCCCATCATACCTAGGTAATCTATGACCTGTTCTGGTCGTTCTACACCAAAACGTTTTTGTATTTCCGGGATGCCCCAAATTTCTATACCATTTCCCATTCGAGCCGGGCGGTACATAAAGATATTCTCCGATACCAATTGTCCAAAATCCTTATCTGGGGTTACCATAAAAACTTTATAATCCTGTTTTTCTGCCTGTTTGGCCAAGGTGCCAATAATGTCATCTGCCTCCCAGCCTTCTAAAACAACGGAGGGAATATGCATTGCCTTTAGGATATTTTGAATGTAGGGTACCGCAATTTTTATAGCGTCTGGGGTTGCATCACGGTTCGCTTTATACTCTGGGAATAATTCTGTACGCTCCGCGCTTCCTCCTTTATCAAAACACACTGCCAGATGGTCTGGTTTCTCACGCTTTATTACATCGAACAAAGAGTTCATAAAACCCATTATTGCGCTGGTGTCCATGCCTTTAGAATTAATTCTAGGGTTCTTTATTAAGGCGTAGTAGCCTCTAAAAATTAAGGCGTATGCGTCTAGTAAAAATAATCTTTTTTGATCTGCCATGGTGGGAATTTAGAAGTACGAATTTAGAGGTACGAAATTGAATTTGCTAAAGTTTTTAAAAAGGATTGTTATTCTTGCGCGTAATAAAAAGGGATATCCCATTCTTTTACATTTTAAGTGCTTAGGTTTTTTGTAACCTTTAATCTGTGATTGCCTTTTTCTAAGGTCGATACATCCAGATATCCAACAATACCAAATTGCCCTGTTACGGGATGGTCTGTTTTTAAGAATTGGATAGGAATCGGGGCATTATTCAAATAGACAGTATGTTTTTCGATGTAACATGCTAAAAACTTTTTTCTAGTGTCCTGCCTTGTTTGGTCATCTTGGTCTTTAAAAGTGAATCTATCGTTTAGATTACAGGTTTCTCTGAATATTCTTATCTCATTTACTAGGATTGGGATAAAGAGCTGTACCGTATTTTTTGCGATCACAGGGCCATTGATTTCTGGGGTCAAGATAAAGGTGCTTTCTTGATTGTTTTCACTGTAGAACTGTAATTCTATTTTGGTCGTGTCTTACTTTCTTTCAAAATTCAACAAGTAACTAAAGTCGGAATTCAATAATTTAACCATAGCAAAGCCAGCACCTATCAAAAGCATAAAAATCACCATTTTCACCAAACCTTTTTTACGTTTGAAATTGGACTCAAAAATCATACTTATTTGAAGTACACTTTTATATATGGGCCCGTAAAGTAGGAAGGAGCCCCATCGAGCGTAAATAAAATAAAGATGTTGAATGGTTTCGTTGTTATGAAACTTTTTTAAATTGGCTGGAACCGAAATCAAGGCCCCGAAAACAAATACCAATCCAAGAAGTAGCAATGGAACCCATAAAACCCAAGAAAGATTGATAGGTAAAAGACCGTTAATAAAATTAAAAACAAGAAGATAAAGAATAGTTGAAATCGTACCGTAAGAAGAAATGAGCATTAAGGCAAATGCCGCTGAAAAAATTACGCTGCACAGTTCATCTATTTTCCTGATACTTGAAGTTAATTTAGGCAATATCGCCAAAATTTTTTTAGTGTAGATGGGCGAGTAGGCACTATCCTCCAAGCTGTAGTCTGGAAAAACGGAATTGAGGCCTACCAATCCAATCCAATACCCCCTAAGTGTAAAATGAGTAGAGAACATGGCGGCCAATACCCCTATGGCCATAAATCCAAAAAAAATTATAAAATATCCAATAATATACTGTCCCTGATTCAGATAATTTAAGAATTGTATAATAAGCCAATCTAGCACTGCAAAGGACTGTAGAATGGCATAAATGGCCACTGCAGACACCAAAAGTTCAGCCTCCCAGTTTTCATCTTTTAGTCTTTGTAGCCAGCTCGTATTCTTTAGGGAAAGTTCTGTGTTTACTTGATCCATAGTTGTTAATACGAGTTAAGAAACATAGCTTTCAGAAGGATTGTTCATATGCCCCTCCTCTGAATAAGTTCTATATGTAAACCCGGGCTGAATGCAATAACCACCTGTTTCGCCTTTTTTGTTGATGGCGATAAAACCGATCTGGAAGTCGTTGCGTCCTTCGTTTTTCGCCATGATGCGTTTTACGCCCTCTTCACAAGCTTCTTGTGGTGATTTCCCTTGTCGCATTAATTCTACGATTAAAAAACTTCCCACAGTGCGTACCACTTCTTCGCCCATGCCTGTGGCTGTAGCGCCACCAATCTCATTATCTACAAACAGGCCTGCGCCAATAATGGGGGAGTCGCCCACACGGCCGGCCATTTTATAACCCATTCCGCTGGTGGTACATCCCCCGGCAATATCTCCGTTGTTATCAATGGCTAACATGCCAATGGTGTCGTGGTTTTCAATATTAATAATAGGTTTGTATTCCGATGTTTTTTTCCATTCCAGCCATTCCAATCGAGACTGTTCGGTAAGTAGATTCACTTTTTTGAATCCTTTTTCGTAGGCAAATTGTTCAGCACCCTGCCCCGCCAACATAACGTGTGGCGTGTCTTCCATTACCTTTCTGGCAACGGAAATAGGATTGGCTATGTTTTTCATGGCCAATACCGCACCGCAATTGCCATTCTTGCCCATAATGCAGGCATCCAGAGTTACATTGCCATCTCTATCAGGTCTTCCTCCTGTGCCCACGGTTTGGTTGGTTACATCATCCTCTTCTACTTTTACACCTTGTTCAATGGCGTCCAAGGCATTTCCACCACTGCTAAGTACCTCCCAAGCTTTTGCCGAAGCATTCAAAAAATTCCAAGTACAGATAACAATGGGGTAGGTGGCTTTTGTGTTCGCAGCTAGGTCAGCTTTTGAGGGATTGGCCTCTTCTTTACACGAAGTTAAAAATGGAGTAGCTACCAAGGCTGCCGTTGCGGTGCTTGAGTTTTTGAGAAACTTTCTTCTTTTCATTGTTTGGGTTGTTTACTTTTAGGGGTCTAAATATAACAATATGCTTGTAGAAGTTTGTGCCAATTCCTTGCAATCTGCTTTAAATGCCCAAGAAGCGGGCGCTGATCGTATTGAGTTATGTTCAGAATTGGCTGTCGGTGGTATTACACCATCCTATGGATTGTTAAAGGCGGTTCGGGATAAAATAAAAATCCCTGTCAATGTCCTGATACGCCCTAGGAGTGGAGATTTTACTTTTTCTCGTGATGAATTTGATATCATGAAAACCAATATTGAGCTATGTAGGGAATTGGGGTTTAATGGAATTGTATCAGGAGTACTCCATCCTGATTGTTCTTTGGATGTAGATCGCACTCGTGAATTAATTACTGCTTCTGGCGATTTAGCTTTTACCTTTCATAGGGCTTTTGATTGGGTAAAAAATCCTGCTCTTGCTTTAGAGCAGTTAGCCGATTTGGGTGTAGCTACTGTTTTGAGTTCAGGTCAACGAACTTCGGCAGTGTTAGGAAT
>JBLHNI010000250.1:0-4817 GCA_047650615.1 Maribacter sp. | reverse complement strand
AGTGTGTTACCTAAGTATCTGGGGGACGTAGAGCATTTTGTATATCCCGTTTCAGAATTGAACTCCGTTTCCAAAACATTGGAAAAGTTCGCCATCGAACTGGATATTCATTTGCTAGCCATGCTACAGCACCAGCATAGTTACATGGAACGCTTAACGAGGGAGCCTGTGGTAAAAAGGGTAGCTTTTCACACCAACACCCCTTTATTAGTTATTCCAGAATTAAGTTTAGGCACTTCTACGAAGAAAAGCAATAAAGAAATATCCTTTTCTAATTAGAGGGGTCTTGTATCCAGAAGTTATTAGCTGCTGCACTAAGCTTTCTTTTTCCAAGTTCTAAAGGATTAAAACCTGCTTTTGAAAACAAATACCAAATCGTAGAAGAACGTGCGGGAGCAATATTTACATGATCCCATAATACACTGGTTCCCTATGAAGTCCCATGGTTAACTATGAACGGAATACCTTTTACATTTTCTAAGATAGTACTTGGTATACAAGATTTCTCCAGTTCTTTAATTAAGGATATCCGACTTCTCGGAGTATCTCATCGATTCAAAGGCAACGGCCATTTGAGTAGTACCTTCCAGCCAAACTGCATCTTTATCTTCGTCAAAACAATAGCCAGCTATTACTTCTCCTTTCATTGTACTTTCTTGTTGTGTATAAAACCTGTTCGCCTGTAAAAGCATATCCACTGATACATCTTCCAAAATAGAACTACTTAAAGAATAGACATCTAAAGCATGCGCGTAGGAAGGATTTTCCGGCCAAGCTAAAAACACTGCGTTTTCGCTGTCCCAAGGTTCTTTTCGAAGATAGTTTAAGATTTTTATATGAAAATCATCAAAGCCTGGAACAGCATTAAAAGCAGTTATAATTCCCTCGGTTACCAATAGAATTTCAGAACCATCTTGATTTAGTCTACCACGTAAGGCACCATTTTCTAACTGCAAAGATCGCAGCCACAGATTAAGTTGATTGGCCATAGCGTCGTACATGGTTGTTCCATATTTTTCTTTGTACTGATTAATGGCAATTAACAAGCATGCATTGTCTCCCATACAAATTCGTTCGCCTTCCTCGCCATTCGTATTTCTAAATTGATAAAAACCACCGTTCAGCACCAATTCTTATTGCATTTTGGATTGATAAAAATTCAATATCCTTTCCACCTTTTCTTCCTCATTTTCGTTCATAAAAAAATGGCTACTAATGCATTGTCGTAGAGCGATACAAAATTCCTATGTGCAGCACTTTCTAGAAATTCTGAAGCATGTTGCATCCCTAATACCCAATTTTAACTGGTGTACCTAACGATGTTGGAGTACTAGCTTCCGGTTAATTTAATAGAATCTCTTGTTTAATATCAAATGCTTCCAAGTCGGTTACTTGGTCTTTTTAGCAGGAGAAGAATATTGCTGCTATACAAACGGTAAGATGAAGTTTTGAATTCATGTAAAGTAGGTCTCAAATCTATTTGAAAATTCCAAGGTACTGCCACCACAGCAAAATTGGCTGTATATCGATGATTGACAAAAAATTAAGGGAAGTGTAGGCGGTTTTGTAATAGAACTTGTTTTAATGGGTTTTGTCTACTGTATAGGTTTTTTCGGTATATGATTAAATGGATAAAAGAAGCATTTTATCGGATAAGAAAAAAATACACCTAGTTGATGAATATTAAAAACCTTTATTATCTTTGCTCTGTTGTGTTGTGTTCCAAACAACGTTTGGAGCAAATTGTGTAGATCGGTTTTAATCGGTCGTAACCAATGAAAGGCTTTCCATAAAAGGAAGGCTTTTTTTGGTTTAGGTAGAATTAAAGCTTGATGAAGCTTTTTATTAATTCTTTTAGCTATTTTTTCAATTGTCTCTCGGTCACCTCCCTTTACGGATATGCTAACAGGTTGGTTTTTATAGTTAAACTGGAGCAGGTTTTTTTCTTTGTAAACATCGCCAGAACCCCCAATAGAAAAACCAACTATAAACGAAACTCCACTTACTACCCAATGCACTCTTTTTCCAATTTTAAAGGAATCAACTTCTTTGTAGTTGTATTCGGATGTTTGATTTTAGATGTTCTCTCAGTACAAATTTTTCCATTCTTAAAGGCTGTGAATGAGTGTATGCACTAACGATGCGGCCAACCGTGCGGTTTGGTCGTCAATATCATATATAGGATTTAACTCCGCGATATCGAGGGCAGTGAGCTTACCTGAAGCAATAATTGTTTTTAGCGAAGCTAGCACCACATCTGGTGTAAAACCCATTGGGGACGGAGCACTTACGCCAGGAGCGTAGGCGGAAGAAAACCCGTCTAAGTCAATAGTTACGTAAACGGCATCTACATTTTGTATAAAAGCGTTAATCCATGCGTTAATTTCGTTATGGAATTCGATTCGAAAGGTATCCCGTAAGATGTATTTTACCTCTAGTTCTTTGGCTGTCTTAAAAAGCGAACTATCGTTGGCATCTTCGCGTATCCCTAGACATAGATAATGAAATGCTGTGCCTGATGCTTCGCAGTCTTTTGCTATTTGATAAAAAGGAGTGCCAGAAGTACTCCCATCTTCGTTGGAACGAAGGTCAAAATGCGCATCAAAATTAATAATACCGATAGATTTTGAATTCCCTAAATGCTTTTTGATGCCGTTGTAAGTGCCATATGCAATATCATGACCTCCACCTAAAACGATAGGGAATAGATTCCGATCTAATAGCTGCTTTACATGTTGTGATAAAGTTTCTTGTGCAGTTTCTACATCTGCATTTGAGCAATGGATACTACCCACATCTAGCAAGGCAGTTTCATCGTCTAAATGATTTGGCAATTTTCCTAGCATTTTTCTGATGGCATCCGGACCTTTTATAGCCCCAAACCGACCCTGATTACGCCTTACACCTTCATCACATGCATAGCCAAAAAGTGATACACGTTTGTCACTCGATTTCTCCAAACTAGAAACATCAACACATAAAACCTTCTCGTGCACGTACAAGTTTTGATTGGATGCTCGTCCTGAATAGGTTTCTGGAGCTGTTCTCCTGTAAAGTTCCATTTTTTAGTTTTGTATGAACTTGAAAATTAAGTCTTTTTTTTTGTTTTGATAGTTTTAGAATTACCATTCAAAAATTGGTTCGATTAACCCCATAAAAATTGATTTTTTATTAGGCAGAAATAAAACCGTACTGATGTTTAAAAGACACAATTTGGCAATATGTAAGCAAAAAAGATACTAGTGACCGTTCTTTTGACCACTTACTTTCTCCTTTAGAAAAGGGTTTGGCAATGTCTTGATTCTATTTCCCTCTGTAAATAGAAGACAGTACTTGTTCAACTCCCTACGCACAAAATGATAGGGAAATATCAAAAATTAGACGAAACAAAAAAAATCTTCCATAATTCGTTGTAACCCATACCGACATGGCAGGTGCAGTAACTTTTCAATTTCTATCCTAACAATAACGCAAAACCCAAGAATCTGATAGCAAATTCTTTCCCCCGTTAAACCTTCTCAAATCTGGGAATTTTAAGATAATTTAACTCAACCATTTCGCAAACATGTTGTTTAACTAACATGGTCCGTTATTAGTCGAATATTTTTTACCCTTTGTGTGCATCTCATCACATTTAAATGTTACATTTTTCTTGACTAACAATTTTAAATAACAAACTCAACTTTTATGAACAAACAAATTTTAAGTTTTTTGACACTTGTGTCTCTACTTTTCTTTCAAGGGATGGTAGCACAAAACAGCACGGTATCCGGCTCGGTGGCGGACCCTTCTGGCGTCCCACTACCCGGAGTTAATGTGGTTGAAAAAGGGACCTCTAATGGAACATCAACCGATTTTGACGGTAATTACTCCCTTAGTGTAGGTAACAATGCTACATTGGTTTTCTCTTCATTAGGCTATGAAAGCAAAGACGTTTCAGTAAACGGCCAATCTAATGTCAACGCTACGCTTGCAGAAGACGCAAGCCAATTAGATGAGGTAGTAGTAACGGCACTTGGTATCCGAAAGTCAACCAAAGCCTTAGGGTATTCTTTAACCGAAGTTGGCGGAGAAGAGATCGCAACAATAAAAACACCAAACGCTATCAACTCCTTACAGGGTAAGATTGCAGGTGTTAGTATTTCACAAAATGCTACTGGTGCCGCTGGTTCTAGTAGGGTTGTTATTAGAGGTTCTAGTTCGCTTTCTGGCGGCAACCAACCTTTATATGTTGTAGATGGTATTCCGATTAGTAACGGAAACAATGGCTCCGCAAGTTTATGGGGTGGATCTGATGGTGGTGATGGTATTTCCAGTTTAAATCCAGACGATATCGAAACTATTTCTGTACTTAAAGGTGGTGCAGCATCTGCACTGTACGGTTCACGTGCAGCTGGCGGTGTAATTATCGTTACTACTAAATCAGGTAAAGGTCAAGAAGGTTTTGGGGTAGAAGTGAGCAGTCAAGTAACTTTTGACCGTGTAGACACTTCCTTGCAGGATTACCAAACAGAGTACGGCCAAGGTCTTCTAGGAGCTAGCCCTGAAAACTCAGCAGCCGCTTTAGAAGCAGGATTCAACTCTTGGGGACCAGCTTTTGATGGTTCTTCTGTACCACAATGGGATGGGGAATCTAGACCTTACTCGTATACTGGAAACAATATGGACAGGTTCTACAGAACAGGGACTACTTTCATTAATACGGTAGCCCTTACAGATGCTTCAGAAAATTTGACATACCGATTTTCTGTGTCAGATTTGACTAACGAAGATGTAGTACCAAATGCAGGATTCAATAGAAAATCAATTTCTTTGAA
>JBLHNI010000249.1:0-4835 GCA_047650615.1 Maribacter sp. | reverse complement strand
GTACTGTTCCAACCATACGATATTTAAGCTTTTAAAATCGTTTGCATATTTGGACTCAAATGGAATTATTTTTAAAGACATTTTCCTAAATAATGGTATTTGGTCTATAAAGTTAGGTCTTTCAACGAATTAAGGGGTAGCCGATTCCAATTTTTTTAACATTAAAAATCTAAAAATTGATTATGTGCGTATATAGAAAGATAGACGTATTAATTTTTATCAAAACCACAAAAACAACTTAATAGTTCATTATGACTGAAACAAAAAATAACAACGGGTTAAAGGTATTGGCAGCATTACTAGGTGTAGTGCTTTTAGCTACTATTATTTATACCGTAAGTCTTTATCAAGACAAGAAAAAGACCGAAAAAGACCTTATTTCTGAAAAGGAATTGGTGGTAAATGATTTGAATAGCTTAAAATCGGAATACGACAAGGCTATCTTGGAAAGTAATGCAACTAATGAGGAATTAGTTTCTGCACGGGATAATATTGCGAGATATATTGATTCTGTTAAAACTATGAAAGCCGATATTTCGTCTTTAGGTAGATATAGAAGACAAGTTGGCGTATTAAAAGCAGAAAGAGAGAAATTAATAAAGCAGGTAGATTCTTTGACAAGGTCTAACACCATGATTGCTATGCAGAGGGACAGTACTTATGTAGAATTGGAAAAGCAAACGGTCTTCAACGATTCTTTAGTAGTGCAAAATACGAGCTTGGCACAGGCTGTGGAAAGAGGGTCAGCATTGAATCTTTCTAAAATAAATGTTGATGCCGTCAAGGAACGTAATAGCGGAAAACTGGCATCTACTACAAGAGCGAAATCTACGGATAAGTTTAAAATTTGCTTTACGATAGCAGACAATGTTATTGCAGAAGCTGGTGATCGCGAGTTTTATTTGGAAGCTTTAGACCCACAAGGTAATGTTGTTGGAGAAAGTATGTCTAAGACGAATGATAATGGCGCCTCTATAACGTATAGCAAGAGTACTAACTTCTACTTCGAAAACAAATCTTTAGATATTTGTGATTACTTGAATAAACCAGCTGGAGATTTTCAAAAAGGACAGTACATGGTTAACGTTTATGATGAAAACTTGAAATTATTGGGAACCTCACAATTCACTTTAAAATAGGAAACACTAATCATATCTATAAAAAAAGGGAGACTCCGATAGGAAGCTCCCTTTTTGCTTTTAAGCATTTTGTAGGGATAGCTATTCTTATTCAAGGCTTCCTACCATTTGTTCAGGTTTCACCCACTCGTCGTATTGGTCTGCCGTTACATATCCCAAATTAATAGCTTCCTCTTTAAGGGTAGTGCCATTTTCATGAGCTGTATTGGCAATCTCTGCGGCTTTATAATACCCGATTTTGGTGTTTAAAGCAGTTACCAGCATCAAAGAATTATTTAATAATTGTTTAATTACCTGATGATTGGGCTCAATACCTACAGCACAATTAATATCAAAGCTTTTGCAAGCATCGCCAAGCAGTTGGGCAGATTGTAAAATATTAGCCGCCATCATAGGTTTAAATACGTTAAGTTCATAATGCCCTTGGGTGCCACCAATAGTTATGGCAACATCGTTGCCCATAACCTGAGCGCAAACCATTGTCAAAGCCTCGCACTGGGTAGGGTTCACTTTTCCAGGCATAATAGAACTTCCAGGTTCATTTGCCGGGATAGTAATCTCACCAATACCCGAACGCGGTCCGGAGGCCATCATGCGAATATCGTTCGCAATTTTATTTAAGGAAACCGCCAATTGCTTCAATGCTCCATGACTTTCCACAATAGCATCATGCGCAGCTAAGGCTTCAAACTTATTTTCTGCCGTTATAAAAGGGAGTCCGGAAAAATCGGCAATATATTTTGCTACAAGTACGTCATAACCTTTTGGGGTATTTAGGCCCGTTCCAACTGCGGTACCACCTAGTGCTAGTTCCTGTAAATGTGGTAAGGTATTTTTTAATGCTCTAAGTCCATGGTCTAGTTGGGAAACATAGCCAGAAAACTCTTGGCCCAAGGTTAGGGGAGTAGCATCCATCAGATGCGTACGCCCTATTTTGACCACTGTGTTGAATTCTTTCGCTTTACTATGTAAGGTGCTTCTTAGTTGGGTAATGCCTGGAATGGTGACATCATTAAGCTTCTTGTATGCGGCGATATGCATCCCAGTAGGAAAAGTATCGTTTGAGGATTGGGACTTGTTAACATCATCGTTGGGCTGAATCGTTTTTTCGCCTTCGCCTATTTTATGCCCAGCTATTTCATGAGCACGATTGGCAACTACCTCGTTCACGTTCATGTTACTCTGGGTGCCCGAACCAGTTTGCCAAATGACTAAGGGGAATTGATCATCATGTTTTCCTTCTAAAATTTCATCGCATACCTGAGCTATCAAATCTCTCTTTTCTACTGCCAGAACGCCAAGCTCACAATTGGTATAGGCCGCTGCTTTTTTTAAGTAAGCAAAGCCATAAACAATGTCCAAGGGCATAGATGCCGCAGCCCCTATTTTAAAATTATTTCTTGAGCGCTCTGTTTGAGCTCCCCAATATTTATCGCTAGGAACCTTTACGTCCCCCATGGTATCCTTTTCTATTCTATATTCCATATGGTAGTTTATTTTGAATATTATTTATAACAACGCTAATCCAACCTATCTATCTAATAGGCTTTACGCATGTTTTCTCTTTAATTAGCTTCTCATCACAAATTTAAGGTATAGCAGTCTACCTAAAAATAAAGCTTCAAATTATATTTTGTTCTTTGATTAATGTAAAATCATAAATTAATTTTAATTATAGCTTGCAAAAAATAATACGATTATGGTATCTTTGTATTAGATAAGAATGAAACTATGTTTGAATTTGACCAATATTTAGGATTTTTAGCTTTTTTAACCATTTTAACAATAGGTTTTTGGTTAATGATATTTTTGTTGGTATTCGTTGTGCCTTACTGGTTAGGAGGTAATATTATAGAACTTTTGAAAGAAAAACGCGAGGCTAAAAAAGCCAAACGAGAAGCATAAAAAAGAAGCCAAAACGGCTTCTTTTTTATTACTACCTTAAACATCTAGTCATTGTTTGCTCTTTCTAACCGCTACTGAGTTAAATATCTCGAGACTTTGGTGTCAATAAAAATTATTTATTTGTTTTTAAACCTTAAAATTGAGGTAAGTCATTTAATTTTTTTACCCCTTTATTTTAAAGCAATAAAACAAGTTACCTGCGTTAAAGATAATCGAGTTATCTGTTAGTCCTTTAAGGTAACAAGGGCCCCATTTTCTTATTGGCATAGGGAGAACCAAATAAAATGGCTGGATGTATCTAAATACCAAATTTCTTTTTGGTTTTTCAAGTGAAATCACCAAATGGAAACTTCACAACCTTGTTTAATTCTTATCTTTCTTTCGTTTTTTCTTTTTATTTTTTTTGATGGTTTTGTTTACGCCATCTTTCATTAAATCTAAAAAACCTTGGTACTTTTCTGGTGGTAAGCTCATTTTTAGTTCCTCATCTTGCCGATCCGAAATGTTTTTAAATGTTTCAGACATTTTTTCTGGGGGGAGTTTTAGAATTTGTGCCTCAATTCTTTCTTGTACATATTTTTTAAGTATAGAGCTAACTACAGCCGATTCAAAATCGTTTAAAACAAGGGCTTCTGTTATCGATGACATTTGGTCATCCACAATTTCTTCCGATGTTTTTGGTTTTGGTGGCTCTGGAGCGTGTTGTGCCCTAGGAATAGCACTGCGCTGTCTTCCCATGCCATTTCCTCCCATGCCATTTCCTCCCATTCCTCTGTTGAATTGAGCATAAGAGTCTGTTCCCAACATAATAAGAACCAACAATATAACTCCTTTAAAAAAGCTAGGTCTGTTTTTTGATTTCATAGTGTAAACTTAAACTTTAATGCAATTAGCAGGGATTACATTATTATTATTAACATTCCAATAGGTTTTCCTATTGCTCTTTGCTATTCTATTTTAAGAGCGTATTTATAGTATCTGCTGGTCTGCCTATCACAGCTTTTCGGTTGGAAATCACTATAGGTCTTTCGATTAGTTTAGGATACATTAGCATGGTATCCAAAATTTCTTCATCAGACATAGGTTTTCCTCGAAATTTTTCTTTCCAAACAGCTTCGTTTTTTCTTACCAGTTGCTCTGGCGATATGTCTAAACAGGCAATAATTTCTCTTAACTCTTCTTTTGTGGGAATTTCTTCCAAATATCTTATGACTTCAAATTCCTTGCCAGAATTTTTAAGAAGTTCCAATCCTTCTCTAGATTTTCTACATCTTGGATTATGATATATTTTAATCATTTAGTTACAGATTTCTTGTTGGGTCTAAAATAACGAAAAATAAACGTTTAGCTTAAAAAGCGACTATTTACTCCTCGTCTTTTTGTCCCATCATCATTAAATATGCTTTTAAAAAGCGGTCTAGATCTCCATCCATAACAGCATCTACGTTACCTGTTTCCTCAGCTGTTCTTACATCTTTCACTAATTTGTAAGGATGCATCACATAGTTTCTGATTTGAGAACCCCATTCTATCTTCATTTTTGAGGATTCTATTTCCTGCCTTGCTTCCATCTTCTTTCGCAGTTCTATTTCATACAGTTGCGATTTTAACATCTTCATAGCGGTAGCCCTATTATCATGCTGACTTCGGGAATCCGAACATGAAATCTGTATACCACTGGGGTGGTGCGTCAACTGTACCTTTGTTTCGACCTTGTTTACATTTTGTCCACCTGCGCCACTGGAGCGCGCAGTTGTAATGGTAATATCAGCAGGATTCACATCTACTTCT
>JBLHNI010000248.1:0-4867 GCA_047650615.1 Maribacter sp. | reverse complement strand
ATAAGGCAGCCTTGGCATTTAAGGTGTCAAAAATAGTTTCCACTAAAAGCAAATCGGCACCACCATCCAACAAAGCTTCTACTTGTTGTTTGTAAGCAATACGAAGCTCATCAAAAGAAATTGCCCTAAAGCCAGGATCATTTACGTCTGGAGACATGCTCGCTGTTTTATTTGTAGGGCCTATACTACCTGCTACAAGTCGGGGTTTATGCGGTTCTTTTAACGTGAATTCTTCGGCTACCTTCTTGGCGATACGGGCTGATTCAAAGTTAAGCTCATACACCAGGTCCTCCATTTGATAATCTGCCATAGCAATGGAAGTGCCTGAAAAAGTATTGGTCTCTACAATATCGGCTCCGGCAGCAAAATACTTACGATGGACATCTGCAATGGCTTCTGGTTGGGTTAATGATAATAAATCATTATTCCCTTGTAAGGGATGTCCCCAATCCTTAAAACGTTCACCACGAAAGTCTTCCTCTGTAAATTTATATCGCTGGAGCATCGTGCCCATAGCACCATCTAATATTAATATCCTTTTACGTAGTAAATCCTTAATCATATACCAATTTTTACGCCTTTGGCGTATTCATAAAATCGTATGTATCAAGTAAGGAAAAGGTAGAACGAAGTATCCTCTTTTTGCTGGTTATCTATTCCTGTTTTAGCAGGGGTAGAATGTAGCACCTTCTTTATCTAAATTAATTTAGCAAAAGGGTTGCTAAGGCTTCAATGGGTCTAATCCCTCCGCCTTTCTTGATAACAATTTCAGTTTATTAATGAACTAACAACAAAGAAACACTACAGTTACCTCTTAACCAAATTAAAACAGCTATTTCTTACCGTAGTTTTAACTCAAAAACCCTCTATTATTTTTTAAAATCAAAGGGTTAATAGCTAACACAAATAGAGGTAATATTTTAAGAAATACTTTGAATCACCTCTTTCTTTCCTTCTTTTTTAGTGCCATCGAAACCTTCTACACCACCAACAGTTGTATATTTCAAGATATATCGTTTTCCGGGATTGATGAGCTGATAAGCATATTGACACATCACAGCAGCTTCGTGAAAACCAGAAAGAATCAACTTTAGTTTCCCTTCATAGGTGTTCACATCTCCAATGGCAAAAACGCCAGGAATATTCGTTTGATAATCTTTTGCATTATTTACTTTAATAGCATTTTTATGTATCTCTAAGCCCCAGTTACCAATAGGACCTAGTTTTGGTGAAAGTCCGAATAATGGAATAAAATTATCTGCTTCCAGATACGTTTCGCCCTTTTTGTCATCATTGTGTTTAATAACGACTACTTCTAAGTGCGCATCACCATATAATTTTTTGACTTGGGCTTCTGCAAATAATGTAATTTTACCCAACTTGGCCAATTCTGATGCTTTTTCTACCGAATCTAAAGCGCCACGAAATTCGTTTCGGCGATGTACTAAAGAAACTTCTGAAGCAACATCAGCTAAGAAGATAGCCCAATCCAATGCCGAATCTCCACCACCAGCAATCACTACTTTTTTATTGCGGTACACCTCTGGGTCTTTCACTATATACGCTACGCCCTTGTCTTCAAAATCAGCAATATTTTCTATTGGAGGTTTGCGTGGCTCAAAAGAACCCAAACCACCTGCTATAACCACTACCGGTGCATGATGTTCGGTTCCCTTGTTGGTAGTTACTACGTAGGAACCATCTTCTTGTTTCTCTAAAGTTTCTGCTCGCTCTCCAAATGTAAACCCTGGTTCAAATGGTTTTATTTGCTCCATTAAATTATCAACTAAATCTCCAGCTAAAATCTCTGGAAACGCAGGGATATCATAAATAGGCTTTTTAGGATAGATTTCTGAACATTGTCCTCCAGGTTGAGGTAATGCGTCTATTAAATGACATTTCAATTTTAATAAGCCTGCTTCGAAGACTGTAAACAATCCTGTTGGTCCGGCTCCTATAATAAGAATATCTGTTTTGATCATGATTTTAATTGTATAAAGTAATAGGGTAATTATAATCTCGTTTTTGAAAAAATTATTTACTGTATGCTTCTTTTTTAATTTAAGATTTTCTCTAACCAAAATTTAACTCCCGTTCTAGGGACTAAAGGGCTTGGTTTTAACGATTGTGTAATTTCATTCATCTTATCTACCTTTTCTTCAAAATCACCCTTTATAGTTTTCCTATAATCATTCAAATTTTGAACCATTTTACTAATATCTTCTGGGATTACTTCCTCAAAAAACTGACGTAAACGTTTTGCAGTAGTTGGCGATTTACCATTGGTAGAAATTGCTATTTTGACATTCCCTTTTGTTACGATGCCGCCCATATAGAAATCACAGTATGGTGGGTTGTCCGCAACATTAATTAATTTATCAAGTGCTCTGCAATCCTCATAAACTTGTACATTCACTTCTGAAACATCTGTAGTAGCAATAACCATATGCTTTCCTTTTAAATAGGTTTTATTGTAAACATCAGATATCATTTTAACCTTATACTTAGCTGCTAATGCTACTGTAGCTTTCCTAAACATGGGTGAAACCATAGTGACTGTCGCATCTGGGCTAGACTTAGTTAAAAACGTAAGTTTTTCTTCCGCTACATTACCCCCTCCAATTACAAGTACGTGGAGGCTGGAGGTTTTTAAAAAAATAGGGTATAAATTATTTCTTTCCATTAAACGAAAATAGCTTCTTGTTGATGTTTCCTTTTTAGGGCTAAAAGTTGTGTTCTATGATGTACAACTTCGCCAATAACAATAATTGCCGGATTAGAAAGCTGTTGCTCCTTCACTTTAGCTTCAATAGAAGCAACAGTACCAATCCCTATTTTCTCTCTTTTTGTAGTACCATCTTGAATAACAGCCACCGGGGTTTTAGCTTTCCCCTCTGCATCAAACAAAGTAACAATTTCACTTAGCTTAGACATTCCCATTAGAATGACCACCGTTGCGCTAGACTTTGCCGCTAAGGCTATGTCCTTTGATAGCTTATGCTCCTTTGTAGTTCCTGTTATTACCCAAAAACTTTCGGAAGATCCTCTTTTTGTTACGGGTATATGTTGATTTGCTGCTACAGATAAAGAAGAGGATATACCCGGTACAACTGCAACATCGATACCTTTTTCGGCAGCAAATTCCATTTCCTCAGCGCCTCTACCAAAAACAAAAGGGTCTCCCCCTTTTAATCTAACAACATGACCATGAGAGTTAGCCCTACTCACTATTAAATCATTTATTTGCTCTTGTTGATAGGTGTAGCACCCTTTTCTTTTACCTACAAAAATCTTTTCTGCATTTGGAGCATACCTTAAAAGATCAACATTTACCAAAGCATCATACAAAACAACAGCTGCTCCTTCCAAAGCTTTTATAGCTTTCAATGTTATCAATTCTACATCTCCAGGGCCAGCGCCTACAACGGTTAATTTTCCTTTTCTAAACATTTGTCAATTCTAATTTTCTAAACTGCTCAACCTGATTCAAAAATGATTTTGCATCGGCCAAATAACGCTTTGCAAAAACTTCTGATGGTTTATTCTTATTTAATTGAAGTACCAAAGCGCTAAAACCTCCTTCTATAGAAAACCTGCCAGTTGTGACAAATTTTTCATCAAAATCTGCAATGATACTATTGTGAGTATTTACTTTGGTTTTTTCTGAGGTAAGCAGTGCTTTAGCAGAATTTACCATACTGGAATAGGTATGATAAATACTTGCTGCCCATTTTTCTTCTTTAAAAGTTTCTTCTGCATTTTGTATTTTTTCCTCGCTTTCAAATAGTAATGTGGCTATTAAATCGATAACAACACCTGCACATTCTCCTACTCCAATTGCTTTTTCATATCGTTCTGAATTTCCCCAATCGATAAAATCTTGTTGCGTAAGATTTTCTATATCCGTTAGTGGCTTTAGAAAATCATAAAAATACATCTGACCTTTTTCCTGATAATAATCCGCATAGGACAAATCATTACCATTCGTATCAAAATCATCTAGAATGAGTCGTAATGCTTCTGGGCCTCGTTTACTAGGTACTTTTACAACCTTATCTGCAAAACGCCCTTCTCCATTTCCAATATTACCACCACCCAATAATACTTGTAAGGCCGGCGCCACCAATTTATCCTTAGTTCTCACAGACATACCTTGAAATCCTATATTGGCCATATTATGCTGTCCGCACCCATTCATACAACCACTTATCTTAATCACGATATCCGAATTACTACTATACTGTGGATACTCCTCCTTAATAATTCGTTCTAACTCCACCGCAATTCCTGTACTACTTGCAATTCCTAAATTACAAGTATCCGTTCCAGGGCAAGCAGTTATATCTAAAGCTTTGTTATAGCCTGCTTCAACAAACCCAAGCTTTTCTAATTCAGTATAAAAAAACGGAACCAATTCCTCTTTTACGTACGGAATTAAAATATTTTGACGGAGTGATAATCGGAATTCACCTGCCGCATAGTGCTGCACCAAGTCTGCTAACAAACGTGCCTTATCCGTATAAAAATCTCCGAGAAGCACCTTAATACCAATGGCAACAAAACCGCGCTGCTTTTGAGGAACAATATTGGTCGACTTCCATTTTTCAAAAGCTTTGCTATTCTCTATCTTTACGTTTGGAACGCTCCCCTGAGCTAAAACTATCTTAGGAAAGGCAAGCACGTCAATATGAAATGTGCTGATGGGAACTGCTTTTTGTTCTTCTTCTAATAATTTTTTAAACTCGTCTAGTCCTAAATCCTTCAATAAAAATTTTAGTCTAGCTTTAGCCCTACTTTTCCGTTCACCATATCTATCAAAAACACGGATAACACCATCCATTAATGGAATAATCTTGTTCGCAGGTAA
>JBLHNI010000247.1:0-4882 GCA_047650615.1 Maribacter sp. | reverse complement strand
TCATCCTTTTGTAGCGCTCTTAACTGCCTCTATATTTTTCGGTAGCACCAGTGGGATGCCATTACCTCTTTTAATTACTTCTATTGAAGAAGGTTTTGGTGGAACGCTAGGTAAGATAGGACTCGTGATTTTACTCGGAGTGCTTATCGGAGCTTTTTTAGAACAGACAGGTGCTGCTTACAAAATGGCAGAATTGGTGTTGCGCATCATTGGTAAAAAGAACGTACATGCTGCTATGGGTATTCTGGGCTACATCGTTTCCATCCCGGTTTTTGCCGATAGCGGTTTTATTATTTTAAATCCCTTGAACAAATCGCTATCAAAAAAAGCAAAATTATCCATTGCAGGAACGAGTATCGCCTTAATACTAGGCCTTATGCTTACGCATGTCATGGTGCCTCCAACCCCAGGACCTATTGCCGCAGCTGGCATTTTAGATGCAGATATAGGTTTGGTCATGATTTTAGGGATTATTGTAAGCGCCCTATCACTAGTTGTTGCGATTATTTATGCTAAAAGAGTAGCAGGTAAAACCTATATAGACCCTAATCCAGAACTCACAGAAGAAGATATTATTGAAAAAACCAAAACGGCGCCTAGTACCTTTAAATCTTTTTTGCCCATTGTCGTGCCCATCTTGCTCATCATAAGCAAGTCCTTAGTGTTGTTCTTTATTCCTGATGCGATTGAAAGTAGCTTTTTAATACCCCTCATTTCCTTTATTGGTTCTCCCTTAATTGCATTAATCATTGGGGTATTATTGGCCTTTACCCTCCCAAAAAAGTTTGATGTAGCTATGCTCTCAGAAGCTGGATGGACAGGAAAAGCACTACAAAGTGCATCGACTATACTATTGATTACTGGCGCTGGTGGTATTTTTGGAAAAATCCTTCAGTACTCCGGTATTGGAGATGCTATGGCTGTAATGTTCGATGAAATAATGATTGGTATTTGGCTTCCGTTTCTTTTAAGTGCCGCTATTAAAACTGCTCAAGGCTCCTCTACTGTTGCCTTGATAACAACAGCATCTATAATGGCACCTTTAATGGTAAGCATGGGGTTTGATTCAGAAATGCTAAAAGCACTGGTCGTAATTGCCATTGGTGCAGGCGGCTTGGTTGTTCCACATGCCAACGACAGTTCTTTTTGGGTAGTAACCCAACTTACCGGCATGAATGTAAAAACGGGTTATAAACTCTACACCAGAGGCGCATTGCTAATTGGGGTTTTTGCTGCAATAGTCGTTTTTTGCATATCTCTGTTCGTTTAAATTATTTCAATCCTTTAAAGCTAAATTTGGTGTTTTAAGAAATAAAAAATGCATCTAACCACTAGGTATGGAAGATGCATTTTTTATACTTGAACGTTAAGGAAAGCCATTTAGTTCCCCTTCTTATAATCCTCCAAAAATTTAGCCAAACCGCTATCGGTTAATGGATGCTTCAACAATCCTTTGATGACAGATAAAGGTCCAGTCATCACGTCCGCACCAATTTTTGCACAGTCGATAATATGCATTACGTGACGTACGGATGCTGCCAATATTTCGGTTTCATACCCGTAGTTGTCATAAATCAATCGGATATCGGCGATAAGACCTAAACCATCTGTTGAAATATCATCTAATCTTCCAATAAATGGAGAAACATAAGTGGCTCCTGCCTTGGCGGCTAATAATGCCTGACCAGCAGAGAACACCAAAGTTACATTGGTTTTAATTCCTTTATCGGAAAAGTACTTACAGGCTTTTATACCATCGGCAATCATAGGTAATTTTACTACAATTTGTGGATTCAAAGCCGCCAGTTTTTCTCCTTCGGCAACCATACCTTCAAAATCGGTTGAAATAACCTCTGCGCTCACATGACCATCAACGGCACTACATATTTTCTTGTAGTGCTCTATAATATTATCCGCTCCGGTAATACCTTCTTTCGCCATTAGGGAAGGATTGGTGGTTACCCCATCCAAAACACCCATATCTTGAGCTTCTGTTATATCTGCTAAATTTGCTGTATCTATAAAAAATTTCATTTGCTATGTTTTTAAATTAATTCGTTATTTTAAAAAATCAACCACTTGGTTAAATACCTGTTCTCCGGTAAAACCAAATTTCTCGTCCAGTACTTTTGCTGGTGCAGAGTAGCCAAAATGCTCCAATCCAAATACTTTACCATTTGGTCCCGCCAAGCCTTCCAAATTAACCGGTAAACCTGCTGTAAGGCCAAAAATAGGTTTATTGGTTGGAATCACCTTATGTTGGTATTCTTTGGACTGTTGTCTAAAAATACCTTCTGATGGGATAGAGGCAATGTTTACTTTTAAGCCTTCCTTGCTCTCCAACAACTTTGCCGCTTCTACTAAGGTAGCAACTTCCGAACCGTTGGCGATTAAAACCACATCGGCATCAGCAACTTCTTGTACCAAATACCCTCCTTTTTCTGCACCTAAAGCTTCTTTATATCTATTGCCAGATTTAGCAGGAATATCTTTAATACCCTGCCTAGAAAGAATTAGTCCTGTTGGCGTCTTGCTGTTTTCCATAGCCATTTTCCACGCCACATTGGTTTCCATAGAATCTGCAGGCCGCAAAGCAACAAAACTTTGTTCGTGGCTATGGTTCTTTAATTTTTCTAATAAGCGTATTTGCGCTTCTTGTTCTACAGGCTGGTGTGTAGGACCGTCCTCACCTACTCTAAACGCATCATGTGTCCAAACAAACTTCACCGGAAGCTCTTGAATACAGCTTAAACGAATGGCAGGTTTCATATAATCAGAAAATACGAAGAATGTAGCTACCACCGGAATAATACCTCCGTGTAGTGCAATTCCGTTTGCAATCGTGGCCATTGTCAATTCCGCTACGCCTGCTTGCAAGAAAGCACCTGAAAAATCTCCTTTTTTAAGTATCGTAGTTTTCTTTAAGAAACCATCTGTTTTATCACTGTTAGATAAATCTGCGGAAGAAACAATCATATTCTCCACGTTTTCTGCTAAGAAGCCTAATACCGCTGAGGAGGCTGCTCTGGTAGCCAAACCCTCTTTTTGCGCAATGGAACCAAAATCTAGCTCTGGTAGTTTTCCAGAAAGAAAGGTGTCTAGTTTGGTAGCCAATGCTCCATTAGAGCCTCTCCATGCGGCTATCTCTTTCTTCTTTTCTGCAGCCGCCTTGGTTTTGTCAGATAAGATATTGGCATAAAAAGTGGCAACTTTCCCATATATATCAAAAGGATTAGAAACATCGGCACCAAGGTTTTCCATGGTTTTAGTATAATCCGCACCGGTATCACCAATGGGTTTACCATGAAGTTCTGTATATCCTTCGTACATAGAGCCATCTGCAGTAACGCAACCTTTCCCCATTATGGTTTCACCAATAATAAGTGTAGGTTTTTCTGTTTCTGCATTGGCATCTTTAAGTGCTTTCCTTATCTGTTCATGGTCGTGGCCATCTATGGTAACCACTTTCCAACCCCATGCTTCATATTTCATAGCGGTATCTTCTGAGGTAACCTCCGCCGTCTTAGAAGATAATTGCACATCATTAGAATCGTAGAACATAATAAAATTATTCAATCCTAAATGTCCTGCTATTCTGCCAGCTCCTTGAGAAATCTCCTCCTGTACGCCACCATCACTAATGAAACCATAAATCTTATGGTTCATCCAATCGCCAAAACGAGCTTGTAGAAATTTAGCAGCTATCGCAGCACCAACTCCCATGGTATGCCCTTGTCCTAAAGGTCCTGAAGTATTTTCTATGCCCCTTGCCACATCCACTTCTGGATGTCCTGGTGTGATAGAACCCCATTGTCTAAAACTAGCAACGTCCTCTTTTTTATAATTCCCAAGTAAATAATACTGCGCGTACATCAAAGAAGACAAATGGCCTGCATCCATAAAAAATCGATCACGAAAAGACCATTGCATATCCGATGGGTCAAAATTGAAAAATTCAGAATACAAAATATGCATATAATCCGCTCCTCCCATGGGTCCGCCAGGATGGCCAGAATTCGCTTTTTCTACCATTGAAATGGCCAATGCCCTAATATTATTGGCTGCTAATTGATCTAATTCCTTATTCATTTTTACTTTTTGGTTTCGTTTTGCAGAATTAATTGAATATGTTCCTCTTAATCTAAAATCAAAGATACCTGATTTATAATGCTATCAAAAATTTAAATCGAATTTGAGACAAAGCAGTTTAAATATATCTAAAAAAGACGTTTCGAAGTAGGGATATTCTTTGCGAAAGGCTTGTCGGAGTAAGCACCGAATATATGTACTAAACGTAGTTTATTCGTAATTTATGTGCAGAATATTCTTAAAAACAAAAAAGTGAACCTCGTAAACGGTTCACTTTTAACTAAGCAGGGGTGGCAGAACTAATTATACCACACTAACCTGTTAACTTTCCGTATTTTACAGTATCTTTTCTAAATGATTAACCGAACGCTAAACTCGATTCAAAATGGCACATTTAAAAGCAAATTGTATGTCTCTTTTACATACCAACTTTAAGGAATTATTGAACACCAAAGATTATTACTTCATATAGTCCTGCCAAGTAACCAAAACGTATTTCTCCCTTCCATTTTCGGTTTTTTTTAGAAATCCGTATTCATATACAAATAGATATACCTCTCCTTTTTGATTTTTCCAGTAGTGGGTAAAGAATTTGGGGTCAAATCCTAATTCCAATAATACATTAGACCGTATGGTTACCTTTCCTCCCTTGTTGTATTCCTTTAGAATCTTCCTATTGAGTTTTAGTTGATTGTCCACTTTATTATAAAACCGTTCCGGGTTCTGTTTTTCCTTTTGGTATTGGTACGCACTCTTGCAGTGCAAGTTGCAATACTTTTTATCCGTTCTACCT
>JBLHNI010000246.1:0-4901 GCA_047650615.1 Maribacter sp. | reverse complement strand
TAAATACAAATACCCATACCAAATCCACAAAGTGCCAGTACAGCCCTACCTTCTCTACCATTTCATAATGCCCTCTTCTCTCATAGGTTCCTATGACTACGTTAAAAAATATAATAAGGTTTATCAGTACTCCAGAAAATACGTGAAACCCGTGAAAACCTGTTATAAAGAAAAAAAAATCCGCAAACAGCCTACTTCCGTACTCGTTTCTCACAAGATTAGCCCCTTCGACAACCATTACAGCGCTTTTAATTTTCTGTAATGACTCTTCTCGAGTCAATATGGTTTTATGACCTTCTTCATTTAACACTTCTGTTCTAATCAAGATATTTTGATTTTCCTGAAACCCTTGGGTCACCTCATTTAAAGAATATGAGGGAAGCGCTTTTTCATTATAATACCAAATCCCATTCTTTTTCTCATGTTCCACTCTGTCATCAGGAATTACTGAGGAAAAATCGGCAATTGCAGCTCGTTTTCCAGTATCAGAATCTACGAATTGTAAAATTCTCCCACCCTTTGTCTCCAGAGCACCAAAATCACCTTGAATAAAAGTAGCCCATTCCCATGCTTGTGATCCCACGAATATAGCACCTCCAATAATGGTAGCAAACATATACCATATAACGGCATTTTTTTTCATTTTATGACCCGCATCTACAGCTAATACCATAGTCACAGATGACATAATTAGGACAAATGTCATGAATGCAACATAATACATAGGTGCATCTACACCATGAAAGCCAGGAAAGTGCGTAAATACCTCATCAGCGATTGGCCAAGTCTCCATAAACTTAAACCTTGAAAAGCCATAAGCTGCCAAAAAACCAGAAAAGGTAAGAGCATCCGATACTAGGAAAAACCACATCATTAATTTCCCGTAGCTTGCCCCTAAAGGCCTATTGCCACCACCCCAAACGTTTTCCTCTTCTCCCGTTGTAATCGTAGTATCCATAGACTTATTTATTGTTTTAATAACACCTTAGCAAATTTACATTTTTTTCAACTATTTAAAAGCTGAATTGTATTCAAAACTATTTTTGTTTAAAAATATTATCTCATAAACGTCATAAATAATACTAAATAAACCCACAAAAGGTCTAAAAAGTGCCAAAACGTAGCCCCAAGGGTTATCCCCAAATACTCCTGTGACGAGTACCTACCTTTCCTCTGTTTGTAAATCACAATCAACAAGGAAATGATACCTGCTACTACATGCAGAATATGCACCATAGCAATCAAAAACATATAGGACATTTTTATACTGCTCGTGGGTCCGGTAAAATAATACCCTTGAGCTACCATGTCAGAAAAACCAATGAACTGAAACGTGATAAAAGATACGCCTAAACCAAGGGTTACCAGTAACCAAGTAGTTCCCTGTTTTTGATCATCTTTTTTAACGGCTATATTGGCTAAAATATATGTAAAACTGCTAATAATAATAAGTACCGTACTAATATAGAAGGCGTTCGGAAGGTTTATATCACTAGCCCAATCCTCGCGTGCACTACTTACAATATAAGCACTCGTCCAACCGGCAAAACCCATTAAAAGACTAACAATACCAAACCACAGCATCATCTGCTGCGCCCTATCCTTCTTTTCCTTAATCGAACCTTGTGTTAAATCCATTCTACCCTATATATATTTATCAATTACATACACTATCTGCATCAATGTGATATAACTAACACTGGCCAACATTAACCTTTTAGCAGAACCATTATCTCTTTTGGTGTACAAACGAAGTGCGAAAAAGAGCATTGCCCCTCCCATAATAAAAACCAATACAGCCGCGGGAACCGACAGCTGCAATTTACCCGTAATCCCAAAAGCAGGAATAACAGAAATCACCATCATCCAAATGGTATACATTATTATCTGCAACGCAGTACCTGTATCCTTTTTTCCGGTAGGCAACATCTTAAAACCTCCCTTTTTATAATCGTCATCTAACATCCAGCCCAAAGCCCAAAAATGTGGAAACTGCCAAAAAAACTGAATCATAAACAAAGTCCCGGGCTCAATTCCAAATTCGTTCGTTGCCGCTACCCAACCCAACATAAAAGGAATGGCACCAGGAAACGCTCCAACAAATACGGCAAGTGGTGTTTTAGTTTTTAACGGTGTGTAAAGACTTGTATATAAAAAAATAGAAATAGCACCAAACATAGCCGTTTTGGCGTTCAAAAAGTAAAGTGACACTACACCTAATACTGTTAAAAAAACAGCGATAGTCATAGCCGTATTTACAGACATTCTACCTGTCGGAATTGGCCTATTTGCCGTTCGACTCATTAAAGCATCCAAATCGCGCTCAATAACCTGGTTGTAGGCGTTACTTGCGCCTACCATACAATAACCCCCAAAAGCTAATAAAAGAATAGCGGGCATACTTAGTTGTTCGGCTCCAAGAAAATATCCCGCAACAGAAGAAAAAACTACGCTAATCGCAAGCCTTGCCTTGGTAATTTCCTTAAAATCGGCAAAAATTAACGCAAATGAGTTGCTTTTTGCTTGACCTACAACAGTTTTCATCTTCTTTTATATAGGAATACAAAGATAACCTCCAAGGGATATTCCTGCAACCAAATAACGCTATTTCTGTTTTATTTAAGAACTTCTGAACTACATGTTCCTTAAAATACCATGGCAGTCGTTTCAAAGAAGCTACTCACTTTCCCCCAACTTGAAAATTGGGTATAAAAAAATCCCGAGCTATAGGCTCGGGATTTTTTCTATTGGATATGATGCTATCTATTGTAATTTAAAAGTAATTGGAATACTGAAAGGTACTCGTACCGCTCTTCCCCTTTGTTTACCTGGAGTCATCTTAGGCAATTTGCCTATAATCCTAGCGGCTTCCTTTTCTAAATTTTTATCTGGCCCACGCATTCTAACGTTACCAATACTTCCATCTTTTTGGATAACAAACATTATATTAACTCTCCCCTGTACTCCCATTTCTTGTGCAATTTCAGGATAACGGAAGTTTTTACTAATATGCTTTTGTATCATTTTATTGAAACAAGCCCTTTTATCACTCTCCTTTTCACAACCAGGGAATACTGGTACATCTTCAATTACGGAAAAAGGAACATCCAAATCTTCATCCATCTCATCAACAACCACATCATCAACTTCCATTATTTCTTCATCCTGGCTCGTTTCAGTAGATTCTATGATAGTTTCCTCCACTTCTTCCTCATCCTCAACTACCTCAATAATTTCAGGTGCTTGTGGTGGTGGTGGTGGTGGTGGTGTTTTGATTTGTTCTGTCATTGGAACTTCTTCGTCCAACAAATCATCTACATTCATAGAAGTGTCGTACTCATTGGTCTTATCGTACGTTTTCCATTCAAAAGCTACAAAGGTTAGCAGCATTACCGCAGCTAAACCCAATACAAAATAGAGACTACTATTTTTTGTCAAGTCGGCCTTTGGATTCTTTTTTGGTTCCATATCTATACAATTTAGTGATTGCTAATTTAACTAATAAAATACTAAAAATACAATTAAACTTTTCCTTTTAACGACCAACCCTTGAAAACTAGGCGCTTAACAACGAACATCCCTGCTAGTGCACCCATAGAATTGGCTAAAACATCCAACATATCCCCTTGTCTGTTTTCTGTGAAACCATACTGCAAAAGCTCAATAATTACGCCATAAGCACATGCGAAAATTACAAAATACAGTAGAACTTTTTTCAGTTCTAAATTTACTTTAAAGATTTCCCTGACAGCTTTAATACCCAATACAACAAAAATAAAGTAAAATAAAAAATGTACTATTTTATCTATATGAGGTATGTTTAACATTGGCGTACTCATCTCTCCAGTAAAAGAAAATAAGCTAAAATATGTTATAAACACTAACCAACTTACGAATAAAATACTAAAAAAAAAGGCTTTATCCACCAATTAATTGTTTGTAATCCAAATCGCTCAAAAGTTCATTTAACTCCGCTGGATTACTAAACTTTATTTTAACCATCCATCCTTTTCCATATGCATCGGAATTTACAACCTCCGGCTCATCTTCCAAGCTTTCATTGAACTCGATAATTTCACCTGATAAAGGCAAAAATAAATCGGATACCGTTTTCACAGCTTCCACTGTTCCAAAAATAGCTTCCTTTTCCAATACCTCGTCAAGGGTATCAACCTCTACATAAACAATATCGCCTAATTCGCCTTGTGCAAAGTCGGTAATGCCAACCGTGGCGACATCCCCTTCGATTCTAATCCACTCGTGGTCTTTCGTATACTTTAATTCTGCTGGTATATTCATTATTCTGCTATTAGATATGTAACAAATGTAAACGATTCTCTAAAGGTTTTCAAAAAAACGTGGACACTTCTACACTATTTCATTAAATGCGCCGATAAGCACTCAAGAAAGGTGATATTATATAGGAGACGGGTAGTGTCGCTGAGCAACTATTTCTATATAATAGAAAGTGCTCAAAGCCTAAGGCACTAATCTCTTAATTACCAAAATTATACCTGAGCGTAAACCCTGCATTGATAGTGGTTTGTGGGAAGGCCGTAGATACGGCGAACTGAGAAAAAGAATGATCATAAAAAAACAGTGCATTTAACTGCTTGCTTAACGCATAGTCTGCAGTAAAATTAACTGATAATAGATTTTGACCAGAGGTAATCTGATTATTATCGATATCCAAGTTTCTGATAATGGTAATATTATCCCGTAAAGTAACATCTGCCTTTAGGTTTAAATCACCCTTTAAACGGGTCTTATTTCCACCAATATTGGTTACTAGTTTCACATCTTTAATGCGATAGCCCAACCCAACGGTATAGTCCGTTCCGTTTATTTCTGTCATTAGATTATTGTCAAAACTTAAAGATAAAGCCCTATCCGTTCTCACT
>JBLHNI010000245.1:0-4928 GCA_047650615.1 Maribacter sp. | reverse complement strand
GCATCTGCCATTTCTTCTTCAGAAATCTCATCCATTTCACCTTCTACCATCATTACTGAATCTGCAGAAGCACCAATCATCATATCTAAATCAGATTCTAATAATTGAGCACGTGTTGGATTGATTATAAATTCACCATTTACGCGACCAACTCTAGCTTCAGAGATGGCACATTCAAAAGGAAAATCTGATAATTGAATCGCTGCCGAAGCTGCTAATCCTGCCATTGCATCTGGCATAACGTCATCGTCATGAGACATTAACTGTATCATCACCTGAGTTTCTGCCGTATAATCTTTTGGGAATAATGGACGTAAAACGCGATCCACCAAACGCATTGTTAAGACTTCCCCATCACTTGGTCTCGCTTCTCTTTTGAAGAATCCTCCAGGATAACGACCTGCTGCTGCAAATTTTTCTCTGTAATCTACTGTTAGTGGCAGAAAACCAAGGTCTTTTTGTTCGTAATTGGAAACTACTGTACATAATAACATACATTTTCCTGATTGCACAACAACGCTCCCATGCGCTTGTTTTGCTAATTTTCCAGTTTCGATAGTAATTTCTCTACCGTCACCTAGGTCAATGACCTCTCTAAAAACTTTTGGAATCATAAAATTGATTTTTACCCGAACCCTCGGGATTTTGTTAAACAATGGTCATCCGGTTGTTGAAGCCAGAAGGTTGTGTTGTTGTATGTGCGGTAAGCACTCGACCAATGAAAAACTGTGTGCAGCTTTTAATTTTGCCTTTCCTATATAAAACAGGGCTTGATTTCAGGACTTTGAAATTTTATGTACTGAAATCCTCAGAAACTTCGGAACAGTTTAATTTAAAAAAAGGGGAAAGCTAGCTTTCCCCTTTTTAAAATTATTTTCTAATATTCAATTCTTTGATAAGCTCACGATACTTTACAACATCATTCTTTATCATATAATCTAAAAGACTTCTTCTTTTACCCACCAGCTTTACCAATGAACGTTCCGTGTTGTAGTCTTTGTGATTTTTTTTCAAGTGACCAGTCAAATGATTAATACGGTGCGTGAACAACGCGATTTGACCTTCCGTAGAACCTGTGTTCTCCACTTTCCCGCCGTGTTTCTTAAAGATTTCGGCTTTTACTTCTTTTGTTAAATACATTCCAATATTCGTTTAATGATTTTTATGTATCTGAATGATTTTCAGTCAGGCTGCAAAGATACTATTATTTTTTAAATTTTTATTTTTTGAAAACCAAAATCTAAAGCGAGTCTTTATAGCTATTTTACACTTGATCAAAATCTTTACAAAAGATTCCTGTTGCTACCTCGTCGTTTTCAAGCTTTAGATTATAGTCAATGGTATAAACCCCAGACCCCAATTCAACTTCAATGGTTCCTCAAGTGATTTTAAGGAATTCATTGTTCGCGTTTTTTAATTTGTCATTCCCATTCAAGTCTACTGTGAATTTTCCTTTTTTAAGGAAATGCACACTGGCTAGGGTGGTAGCATCTTCCTATGTGTTTCTTGTTCTAAAGGTGTACGTGCCGGTCGTGACCCCATTGAACCCTGGAGCGTACATAAATTTACAAAAAGCCAAACCGATGTATTTTTTGCTCTTCGGGTCAGGTTTGAATTGCCTGATACGGTTTTCGGGGTACTGTAAAATTCTCCATCGGTTATATTTAATTGACTGGGAGAATGAATGTCATCTTTTTGAATACCTCCTTTATTCTCTCATTTAGTTGCTACATCTTAGAACGGTAAGAAATAGGGTGATTATTTGCTGCTTTATCTGAAGTGTGGTTAGTGCTATAATACAAGAATGTGAGTAGTGATGTGAAAAATAAAACTAAAATTAGTCCTAACATAGTCCTAGTTTTATGGGAGAGAAAAGCCCGTAATTCATTTGAATTACGGGCTTTTAATTTAATTCTATCAGATTAAATATCTTATGCAGATTTCACTTTTTCGGCACGAACAGGAATATTCTGTATTAAATCGATATATAGATTTATCTTTCTCTTTAATTCTCTACGGTGCGTGATGAAATCCAAGAATCCATGCTCTAATAAAAACTCCGAAGATTGAAAACCTTTAGGTAAGTCCTTGCCTGTAGTGTCTTTAACAATACGCGGTCCTGCGAACCCAATAAGAGCGCCTGGTTCTGCGATGTTTATATCTCCCAACATAGCATAAGATGCTGTGGTGCCTCCTGTGGTTGGGTCCGTACAAAGCGATATATATGGTAAACCAGCTTCGGCTAGTTGTGCCAGTTTAACAGAAGTTTTTGCTAGTTGCATTAACGAAAGTGCTGCTTCCATCATACGCGCACCGCCAGATTTAGAAATCATAAGAAAGGGAACTTTCTTTTTGATTGCATAATCAATACCTCGTGCAATTTTTTCTCCTACAACGCTACCCATAGAGCCACCAATAAAGCTAAAATCCATACAGCAAATAACAATATCCTTTCCTAAAGATTTTCCAAACCCAGTTCTCACCGCATCTTTAAGCCCCGTTTTTTTCTGAGCCGCTTTAAGGCGATCACCATATTTTTTGGTGTCTTCAAACTTTAAAGGATCTTTGGAAGAGAGTTTTGCATCCAGTTCTGTAAAGCTGTTGTCATCAAACAAGATTTCAAAATATTCCTTACTTCCTATACGAACGTGATAATCGTCCTCTGGACTAACATAAAAGTTCTTGGCTAAATCGTCGGACTCCACTATTTTACCTGTTGGCGATTTATACCAAAGCCCCTTTGGGGTGTCTTTCTTTTCTTCTGTTGAAGTTTGTATTCCTTTTTCTTTCCTTTTAAACCAAGCAGTCATATCGTCTTCCATTTTAAATTTAGGGTAGGATATTTTTATAAAGTATTGACGTTGTTTAAGTCTTCAAACGCTTTTTTCAAACGCTCTATAAAAGAAACTTCGCCTTTTCTCAACCAAACTCTTGGATCATAGTATTTTTTGTTTGGCTCATCTGCGCCTGTTGGATTACCAATTTGTGCTTGCAAATATTCCTTATTGTCTTGAATATAATCTCTTACTCCAGCAAGAAAAGCATATTGCAAATCAGTGTCAATATTCATTTTAATAACACCGTAGCTTATTCCTTCTCTTATTTCTGCTACCGTAGAGCCTGAACCACCATGAAAAACAAAATCAATATGATTGTGTTCTACATTATATTTTTTTGATATATATTCTTGAGAATTTAAAAGAATTTTAGGTGTCAGCTTTACATTTCCTGGCTTGTAAACACCGTGAACGTTTCCAAAGGCGGCAGCAATGGTGAATCTTGGGCTTACTTTAGAAAGCTCTTCATAGGCATAGGCTACTTCTTCTGGTTGTGTATATAATTTAGAATCGTCTACATCTGAATTGTCAACACCATCTTCTTCGCCGCCTGTAATGCCTAATTCTATTTCTAAGGTCATTTCCATTTTACTCATGCGCTCCAAGTATCCTTTGCAGATTTCGATGTTTTCCTCCAAAGGCTCCTCTGAAAGGTCAATCATGTGTGAGCTGAACAAGGATTTACCCGTTTCTGCATAGTGTTTTTCACTTGCATCCAACAAACCGTCTATCCAAGGTAACAATTTCTTTGCACAGTGGTCTGTATGTAAAATAACCGTGGCTCCATAAGCTTCGGCTAACTGATGTACGTGTTTTGCACCTGCAATAGCTCCTTGTATGGCCGCATTCTGACCTTCATTCGATAGTCCCTTTCCTGCATTAAATTGTGCACCTCCATTTGAGAATTGAACAATAACGGGTGCATTTAGACTTGCAGCTGTTTCTAGAACACCATTTATAGTATCGCTTCCTATTACGTTAACTGCTGGTAATGCAAAACCTTTTTCTTTTGCGTAGTTGAATATTTCTTGAACTTGATCTCCGGTAGCAACTCCCGGTTTAATATTGTGATCCATAGTCTTCTGGTCTTTAGTTTTCAAAAAAATTAAGAAACAAAAGTAACAAAACAATTAGACTTAAAAAGGATAGTTAATACCTATTTGCAATACAGAATTGGCGAAATTATAATCTCGGAACCATCTTTTAGACTGTATTTCCGCAGGGTTGTAGGTTTTGAAGCCTAGGTCTAAGCGAAAAAGAAAATACGTAAAATCGTAGCGAAGCCCAAAACCGGTACCCAAGGCAATATCTTTTAAGGAGGAGATGCCGCTAAAAGTGGCATCAGGGTCGGTAACATCATCAAAAACATTCCAGATATTACCCGCATCGGCAAAAATAGCTCCGTTTATAGCTCCTGCAATTGGGAAGCGATATTCCAGATTCAAAGCCAGCTTAAGATTGGCTTCGTTAAAATCATTTACTGCAGAGGTGCTTCCAGGACCTAGTGAGTAGGGGAACCAAGCCCGATTGTCGTTGGACCCCCCACCAAAGTAACTACGTACAAACGGTATATTGTTAGAATTACCATAAGGGATGGCGATACCAAAGAATGTTCTTGCTGCCAGCACATTGGAGCGAGATAGGTCCCAGTACTTTACAAAGTCCAACTCTGTTTTTAAGTATTGTGAAAAGGGAACATTAAATACCAATAACTGATCATCTTTTTCGTTGAACGGAATTATGCCGGACAGGCCAGCCAATAGATTCCCGGCACCTTCCAGTTTCCACCGAAACTGGTAAAAACTATTGTCCGTTATACCGTTTCTATTGTTTTTGTTGAACGTATAGTTGGTAGTAAAAATAAGGTTGTTCTCCGTTAATCGTTGCTCTCTTTCCTCAATACTATTCACTTCATTGAAGTCTTCTAATGTTAGTCCATTCGAGGTGATGGGAATTTCGCCACTAAGCACATCGTCAATAAACCTATCTGTGCCAATATTTTCTGGGCCTGAGGCTTCTACAGGGGTAGTAAGATTTCCATCTTCATCAAAGTAAACTGGGTTTACCACGATAGCATCTTCTGTGGCTATT
>JBLHNI010000244.1:0-4928 GCA_047650615.1 Maribacter sp. | reverse complement strand
TACCATGTTGGTATGTGATTATATCTCTGGAGCTACAGGATCGTTTAGTACCGCTTTTGGTGCACATACGGGGATTGGCACTATGCCAATTACCCTATATGGCACAGAAGAACAAAAACAAAAATATGTACCTAAATTGGCATCCGGCGAATGGTTTGGAGCCTATTGCTTAACCGAGCCTGGAGCGGGATCCGATGCAAATTCGGGCAAAACTAAAGCAGTGTTGTCAGATGATGGGAAACATTATAACATCAGTGGTCAAAAAATGTGGATTTCCAACGCTGGTTTTTGTAGTGTATTTATTGTTTTTGCAAGAATTGAAGATGACAAGAATATTACCGGATTTATTGTAGAAAACGACCCGAGTAATGGTATCTCGTTAGGTGATGAGGAAAAAAAATTAGGAATACACTCCTCCTCTACGCGTCAGGTATTTTTTAGTGAAACAAAGGTGCCTGTAGAAAATATGCTTTCCGAGCGTGGAAGTGGTTTTAAAATTGCCATGAATGCTCTAAACGTAGGTCGTATTAAATTGGCCGCTGCTTGTTTGGATGCGCAACGCCGAATTGTTGACGAAGCTACTAAATATGCTAACGAGCGCATACAGTTTAAAACTCCAATCATGAATTTTGGTGCCATTAAGGCAAAGATTGCCGATATGACAACCAATGTTTATGTGGATGAGTCAGCCTCATATCGTGCAGCCAAAAATATAGAAGATCGTATTGCCTTGCGTATAGCAGATGGTAATACCCACCAAGAAGCAGAATTGAAAGGGGTTGAAGAATACGCTATTGAATGTTCGATCTTAAAAGTTGCTGTTTCTGAACATGTGCAGCAAACCACAGATGAAGGCGTTCAGATCTTTGGCGGTATGGGCTTTAGTGCCGATACACCAATGGAATCTGCTTGGAGAGATGCCAGAATCGCAAGGATATATGAAGGTACTAATGAAATCAACCGTATGTTGGCGGTGGGAATGTTGGTTAAAAAAGCCATGAAAGGTCATGTAGATCTTTTAGGACCTGCAACGGCTGTAGGCGAGGAATTAATGGGAATACCTTCTTTTGACGCACCAGATTTTTCAGCACTTTTTGCTGAAGAAAAAGACCTGATTAAAAGGTTGAAAAAAGTATTCTTAATGGTTGCCGGTAGTGCAGTACAAAAATTTGGCGCTAAATTGGAGGAGCACCAACAGTTAATGATGGCTGCATCCGATATTTTAATACAGGCTTACTTAGCTGAATCAGCAATTTTAAGAACTGAAAAGAACGCAAAGCGATTTGGTGAAAAAGCACAGGATACACAAATTGCAATGTCTAGGCTTTATTTATATCGAGCCACAGAAATCGTAATCCAAAAAGGAAAAGAGGCTATCGTTTCTTTTGCTGAGGGCGATGAGCAACGTATGATGCTTATGGGCTTAAAACGTTTTACGAAATATACGAACAACCCCAACGTTATTGCATTACGCATTCAAATTGCAGATAGAGTAGCTGCAGATAACGGATACACATTTGACTAACTCAAATGATACTTTTGTTTAACAAAATAAAAACCGCTCCCTAAAGGGGCGGTTTTTATTTTTATCTCAAGAGTACCGAAAATCGGGGTATTTGGATTCCACTTCAACTACTATTTTTAAAAAAGAAAAGCTAAATTATAATCATGAAACGTTTACATATTTTATTATTACTAATCCTAATCACCACAACCTTTCAGGCTTGTAAGGATGAAACAAATACAAGTTCCAATAAAAAAGCCTCAACGAACACAAATACTATCGCTGAAGCAGACAAAAAACAAGCCTATATTAATAAGTACAATGCCTATATTGCTATTTGGAATGATGTGAGTCCACGCGTAAAAGGCACCTCCTCTACTCTTTTTAATCTCATTAATGATAAAACGGGTAGACCTTTAAAATACCAAGACACCTATTTTATCCCATCACTTATCGAAAGTCGGGCCATTGTGATTCTTACGGACATTGTTAATCAGGAGCCTGCAATTGAAGAACTAGACGCTTTGGCACCAAGCTTGATTTCATCCTATAAGGAACTATTAGAGCCCCTAAAACAGCTGTCCGAATACTATAAGTTGAAATCTTACAGCGATGATGATTTTGAAAAAGGGTCGGAGCTTTACTTTAAAGTTAAGGAGCCTATTAAGAAGTTTATAGCCTCTAGCGATATCCTTGGCCCCCGATTACAAGAAATTGATGCTAGACTTTTAATAAAAGCACTGGCAGAGTACAAAGAAAAAGACAAGTTATTGCTATATAATAAAGGAATGCTCGTTCACAGTATTAAAAAACATTCAGCTCCTTTGTACAGCATAACCTTTCAGGAGTATAAAAATTTAAATTTACAAGACTATGACCAAAGTTTAAATGATATAATTAAATATTATACTGACTTTAAGGCGCTAGCAAACGATAAGGAAAGACTTAAAAAGGAAATGAATATTAGTCGTCCAGCACCTTTCACTAGCTATTATCTAGCTATTGACACCTACCTCAAAGAAGCTCGAAACCTAAAAAATACGATTCTAGACGCGAACAAACATGCCTCTATGAAGTCCAAGGTCGAACGTATGGGCATACAGTATGCCGTCTCTAGTCATTTAAAGGTTACCGCTGCTGGGGAGAAAGTAATTAGCAGCTCCAATGCCTTAAATCGATAGTAGTACATAACTACTCCAACCGTTCCTTTTTATGAGTGGTTTTTATTTGTTCATATTGCCGTAAGCACCTAATTTTAGCAAATGGATAAATCCCTATTGCATACCGTTTACGATACTGAAATTTTCAGAAGGAAAGGTCATGAACTCATAGACCAACTCGCAGACCATCTTGAAGATAAACTACAACAGCATTCTGGTAATGCAATTCACTGGAACGAACCTGAGAAAGAGCTAGCCTTTTGGGAAACCTTTCTCGAGAAAGGGGATGAAAATCAATTATTCCCAGAAATTACCAAAAGGACTACCTACATACATCATCCACATTACATAGGACATCAAGTTACGCCCACAGCTCCAATGACTGCCCTGACAGGCATGATAAGCTCCTTATTGAACAATGGTATGGCTGTTTACGAAATGGGCATGTCTCCATCCGCCATAGAGCGCGTAGTTACCGATGTGCTCTGTAAAAAAATAGGTTTTGATACTACTTCTGGGGGGGTTCTTACCTCTGGAGGTACTTTAGCAAATCTAACCGCACTACTTACTGCACGGAAAGTAAACGTAACAACCGATATTTGGAACGAAGGCACCCAACAACCGCTAGGTATCATAGTAAGTGAAGAGGCACATTACTGTGTGGACCGTGCTGCAAAAATTATGGGACTTGGGGAACAGGGTATTATAAAAATTCCTGCCACGAAGAATTTCAGGATGGACACCTCACTTTTAGAAGAAAAATACAAACAAGCTCAAGATTCAGGCATCCATATCTTTGCCATTATAGGGAGTGCCCCAAGTACGTCTACAGGAATGTTCGATAACTTACAGGAAATCGCTGATTTCGCAAAAAGCAAACAACTCTGGTTTCATGTAGATGGTGCCCATGGAGGGGCCGCTATTTTTTCTCCTAAATACAAGACCCTTTTAAAAGGTATTAATCAAGCGGATTCTGTAGTGATAGATGGACATAAAATGATGATGATGCCAGCTCTTACAACGGCATTACTTTATAAAAAAAGTGCACACACAAACCTAACTTTCAGTCAAAAGGCAGACTACCTACTAACGGAATCCGAACTAGAAGATTGGTGTAATTCTGGCAAAAAAACCTTTGAATGTACTAAGACAATGATGAGTATTCATTGGTTTACGATGTTAAAACTTTATGGCGAAGAAGTTTTTGATGCCTATGTAACACATCTCTTTGATATGGGAGAACAATTTGCTCAAATCATCCAACAACATCCACAATTTGAACTCGCGGTAGCCCCAATGTCCAACATTGTGTGTTTCAAATATGCAGACACTAAATTATCTAGTGAAGCCCAAAACGGACAAAATCAAGCTATTCGACAAGCCTTGTTAGAAGATGGCGAATTTTATATCGTACAGACTAAATTAAGAGGCATACATTACCTTAGGATTACGGTTATGAATCCGTTTACCACGGAGACTCATTTTGAAAATCTCCTTACTAAAATCTGTCGTTTAGCGATTACCGTTTAGCTAATGGACTCCAAAACCTGCTCTTCACTTTCCTTAGTAGAAAAGAGCACCGCACACTCTATTAGTGCTAAATGCGAATAGGCTTGTGGAAAATTTCCTAGTAATCTTTTTGTCTTAAAATCAATATCTTCACTAAAGAGACCTAAATGATTACTATAAGATAAAAGTTTGTCGAATTGCTTCATCGCTTTTTCCTCTTCTCCTATTTTAAACAGGCTATTAATAAACCAAAATGTACAAATAGTAAACGAAGAGGAAGGCAACCCAAAATCATCTTCGTTTTTATACCTATATAGCAAACCATCATTACTTAGCTCCTTCTCAATGGCTTTTACAGTACTTACGAATTTCGGGTCTTTGGCGTGGATAAATCCATAAGACTCCATCAATAAGACAGAAGCATCCATATCTGGACTTCCATAAGATTGGGTAAACGCATTTACATCTGGGTTCCATGCATTTTCATGAATATCTTTTTTTATTTCCTGCTCCAAAGCCGTCCACTTTTCAATTTTTGCAGTTTTCTTGAATATCCGTGCTATCTTAAGAGCTCTATCAATAGCAACCCAGCAGAGTACCTTAGAAAAGGTAAAGTGTCTGTCTTCCGCCCTAAATTCCCAAATACCTTTATCCGCTTCTTTCCAGTGGTTAGAAACGATCCAAACAATTCCTTTTGTAATGCCCCAGAGTTCTTCCCCATTTTCAGTATCGTTATGATATTTGGACAACTGTTC
>JBLHNI010000243.1:0-4933 GCA_047650615.1 Maribacter sp. | reverse complement strand
ATACAGATGCCTCTGTGTTTTTTGAAATAGTGGTAGTCACAACTACACCATCCAGTGCATTTGCCAGTTGATTTAAAGTTATATCAATAATTTGTTCAGCTCCAGGTTCAATTACTACCTGTGAAACTTCCATAGTTCCATAACCTAAATATGAAAAAGTTACTGTGTATGTTCCAGGTGCTACTTCCAACACGTATTTACCATCAAAATCTGATGTAGTTCCCTTAGTTGTTCCTTTAATAAGAATATTTGCAAACGGCAATACATCATTGAATTCACCATCGTTTACGGTTCCTGATATTATGCCGTTTTGTGAAAAAGTATTTTGTAAAGAAAGTACTGCTAAGCAAGTAAATAATAGTTTGAGTTTCATTTGAAAAATAGCGTTAAAACAATTGTCTTTAAATATGTAAATTGCTCGTCTTAAAATTTTAAGACGAGCAATTTAAAATGATTAATTGGTAGTTCACGTTTTGCTAGAAACCTAAACCAGCTTTTGTATTTGAATAGGTCCATGAAAAAGTAGAAGTTGTTGCTCCTACAGTAGCTGTATCAGCGGTAACGGCAGAAGAGAATGTAGCAGCATCAGCCTCAAAAGTGGAACTATCTGTGGTATCGTTAAAAATATCAGCAGATGTAGTTACGCCAGTAGGAAGTACTATCTCCCAGTTAGAAAATACTAATGTACCTGCAGTATAGTTAGCAGCAATACCTGCATTATCTAATTCAACATCAGAAAGTTGAAAATCTGTTCCTAAACCCGTAAAGCCAGTTACCAATATATTGCTATTTGTTCCCGTAGCACCAGATCTAAAATCGGCTACTTCTCCATTTTCAACATTATTGTTGAGACCTATTAGCGTAGCGTTTGTTAAAGTGTAAGATCCAGCAAGCGATCCTTCTGGTCCATCAATTTCTAGAGCGTGATCAGAGATATTTCCTTGCACAACGATAGCGTTGTCAATTGTTCCTGAATAAGCTTGATCAATATCAAGACCATCATCTCCTACCGCCCATACAAATAGGTTGGTTGCATTAACGGTTCCACCAAAGAACTCGATACCGTCATCCACATTACCAACGACTTCAACATTGTCAATAGTAGTTCCAGAGCCAACACCACCTAGGGTAAGCCCATTTATTTCGTTTCCTTCGCCAATTAAAGCACCTCCATGACGGATGGATACATACTGCACCGTGCCAGAGTCATCAGCAGCAACTGTACCACCATATAAACCTTTAGTTCCATCCGTATCAGATGGAATACCTTCTATCTGAGCGGATTCTGCATCACCATCAAAAGAAGAAGGAGCATTACCTAATAAAATTAACCCTCCCCATAGCCCACGATCATTTTGATCGAGGTTAGTTCCTGCAGTTTCACCGAACGCTATATTATCTGAAGCAGAGGTAAAGATTATTGGGGCGGCAGCCGTTCCCAATGCTTCAATTTTACTACCTCTAGTTATAACTAAAACAGACGCATTAGCACCTGACCCTGCATTGGCCTTAATAAGAGTACCTGCTTCTATAGTTAGCGTAGCACCATCTGTCACAAAAATTCTTCCATCTAAATTGTAAACAGAGTCAGAAGACCAAGTAGTATCACTCGTCACATCCGAATTTATGACTACAGTTCCTCCTGTTGGCGGGGTTACACCATCATCAACTGGATCACAAACATCTCCAATACCATCACCATCACTATCTGCTTGATCTGCATTAGCGGCACCGGCACAGTTATCAAGGTCATCATTAATACCATCATTGTCAAAATCTACATCTATTTCAAGTTCTGGTATAACAGGGTCATCATCATTGCTGCATGCAATAAAGGTTAAAGAACCACAAAAAAACAGGAGACTAAGCATTCTTTTCATAAGAGTTAATTTTTTCATTTTCCTTAATTTTTAAAATTCAGTTTAGGTTTACACCACTTTATATTTTGTGGCGATTATTTTTCTTATGCAAAGAAACTATCATGTTGTAAATGTGGAGTTACGCGCACGTTAAACCTTTATTTTGTTAACGTTAGCTAAACGTTACTACATTAAATCAATGTTAAGCCACTCTTTGGTAATGGTATTATCTTTACTTTTGAGAAAATAACTTCACCAAATTAGTATGAAAAAGAAGGACATTAAAATACTTTTAGTAGATGATGAGCCAGATATTTTAGAGATAGTAAGCTACAACCTTACTGCGGAAGGCTATGAAGTGTTCACTGCTAAAAACGGATTGGAAGGAGTCTTGAAAGCAAAAAAGAAACAACCTCACCTTGTCATTTTAGATGTGATGATGCCAGAGATGGACGGGATAGAGGCCTGTGAACTAATACGAAAGACTAGCGGATTGGAAAATACCGTAATTGCGTTTCTAACAGCCCGCGGTGAGGACTACTCTCAAATGGCAGGTTTTGATGCAGGAGCAGATGATTATATTACCAAGCCCATAAAGCCAAAAGTTTTGGTAAGTAAAGTAAATGCTTTGTTGCGTAGGCATTTAAAGGATGAAAGTACTGAAGAAGATATTACCAAGGTTGGGGATATCATCATTAATAGGGAAGAGTATAAAATTGTCAAAAACGGGAAAGAGATTATTCTACCAAGAAAGGAATTTGAGTTGTTATCCTTATTGGCTTCCAAGCCTAGTAAAGTATTTAAGAGAGAAGTTATCCTAGATAAAGTTTGGGGTAACGAAGTAGTGGTTGGAGGCCGCACGATAGACGTACATATTAGGAAACTACGTGAGAAAATTGGCGAGGAGCATTTTAAGACGGTAAAGGGAGTTGGATATAAGTTTGTACTCTAATGCCTATTAAAGTTAAGAAATCCTATCGGTTTGCTTTTAGGACAGCATTTTACATTACATTTTTATCTGCCTTTTGTTTGGGCTTTTTGTTTTGGCAGTTTCAGTTTTTAAACGGATGGTTTTTCATCTGTTTACTCCTTTTTATTTACTTTGTTTCCTTTATTACCCTGCAAGTACGTATCGAAAAGTTTATCTACAAGCGCATCAAAAAAATCTACGATGATGTCGCTTTACTGGAATCCTCTACTTTGACCACAAATTCTATTACTACGGATATGCGCACCCTTACCGCTGAAATTGAAAAATTTGCAAAAGACAAGAAAATAGAAATCGATACTTTAAAGATTCGTGAAGAATATCGGAAAGATTTTTTAGGGAACGTTTCCCATGAGTTGAAAACCCCTTTGTTCACTGTCCAAGGCTATTTAGAGACACTTTTAGACGGCGCCATTGACGATAAAAACGTAAGGAAAAAGTATATTTCAAGAGCAAATAAAGCAGTAGACCGACTCATATACATCGTAAAGGATTTGGATTTGATTACCAAACTGGAAGTTGGAGACCTGCGGTTAGAAAAGGAGGATTTCAACATTATCGAACTCATACAAAGTGTTTTTGATCTTTTAGAGATGAAGGCCGCAAAAAATAATATTGTTCTAACGTTCGATATTTCTTACGACATCCCTATTATGGTCAATGGCGACCGAGAAAAAATACAGCAAGTACTTACCAATCTTTTAGTAAACTCCATAAAATATGGGAACGATAACGGAACTACGGAGGTAAGTGTAGAAAATTTGGTAAAGAACAAGGTTATTGTGCGGGTAACCGATAATGGCGATGGTATTCCAAAGGAACATATTCCAAGATTGTTTGAGCGGTTTTATAGGGTAGACCAAAGCGGTAGCAGAAAGGAAGGTGGCTCTGGATTGGGGCTAGCTATCGTAAAACATGTCATAGAGGCACATGGAGAAAAAATTTATATTGAAAGTGTGGTTGATGTAGGTTCTGAATTTTCGTTTACCTTGGAGAAGAGTATACCAAAAGTTATAGAGGAGAATTAGATTTTTGTCGTTTCATGTTTTTTGCCTGCTTTCCTCGTCTTTGTAAGGAACTTTTTAGCAACGAAGCAATCTGCTGAATGCGTGTTTTCGAGCTACAGATTACTTCGCGGCCGCAACTCAATCATTTTTAAACTTTTCTATTAGGATAGACTATCAATTCTAGTGCATTTCATAGCTTTGTGCACTTATACAGCAAATTGTGGGAAGCAAGAATAAACTTAAGCGATTCAAGGAAAACGAAACCTTTAAAAACGTATTACAGCCCACGAGGGCAGAAGTTGAAAAAGGTTTTTCCCAACGAGGAGTCTGGAGCGAACATTTTGGGAATAGTAATCCTATTGTTTTAGAACTGGGCTGCGGCAAAGGCGAGTATACGGTGGGACTTGCAAAATTGTTCCCAGAGAAGAATTTCGTTGGGATAGATATCAAAGGAGCTCGTTTTTGGAGCGGTGCCAAGACTGCTTTGAAAGAAGGTTTAGACAATGTTGCTTTTCTGCGAAGTCAGATTGAACTCCTTGACTTGCTATTTGCAGAAAACGAAGTTTCGGAAATCTGGATTACCTTTCCAGATCCTCAAATAAAATACAAGCGCACCAAACACCGCATGACAAATAAGGTTTTTCTAGATCGGTACAAAAAGGTACTAAAACCAGGCGCTTTAATGCATTTAAAGACCGATAGTGAATTTATGCACGGGTATACCTTGGGATTGTTACAGGGGATTGGACACGAAATTATTTATGCCAACCATGACGTCTATAAAAACGAGGGAAGTCCTAAAGAAGTATTAGAACTTCAAACTTTCTATGAAAATCAGTATCTTGAAAAAGGAAAACCAATTACCTACATCCAGTTTCGGATAAATTGATAGTATGCAGCACTTGTTGATTCTTTTTTTCGCTACCTTCTCTGCCGCTTTTATGGCAACGGTGCCGCCAGGATTATTGAACGTAAACGCTGCAAAAACCAGTGTGGAGAAAAATAAACTCAACGGTGTTGTATTTAGTTTGGGAGTTTCTACCATGATTATGCTGCAGGCTACGGTCGCTGTTTTTATT
>JBLHNI010000242.1:0-4940 GCA_047650615.1 Maribacter sp. | reverse complement strand
CCTGCCTTTCTTCATCCTTGGTATATAGTTCCTCAAACTCATGATCTAGCGCAGATAAGATGGTCTTTATGGTATAGCTTCTTGGCGAAACTTCGCCGCTTTCTATGCGCTGTAAGGTGCGCACATTAATGTTGCAGCGCTCCACCAGTTCCTCTTGGGTAAGTCCTTTTTGCTTGCGTAACTCGGTAATCTTATTGCCTAATTCTGGTTGTTGCATGATGTTCGCATTTTGAAGTGTTCCGCAATGTTACGCTCAAGATAAAACGAAACCAACAAAGTTTACGAAATTTGACCCGACATTAACACGACATTGCCCTAAACATAGGGTTCTACAAGGTTTTGTCTTCTTAGTCCGAAAGATAATAATTTAGACTTCTTCAATTTTTAAGCTCTCAATTTTCAAAGGCTGCAATGCTAAATACGCCCTATCCACACTTCTAATTCCATCAAAAACCAATAACAAACGCAGTCCGTTACGTGTTTTCTTTTCCTTCATGGTACAGCGTTGTGGATTACTCTGCACGTACTTCAATACTTTGGTAAAAGCAGCCGTCTGATAGAATTCAGATTGTTGATCGGCTATAAAGTAACCAATCAACTTCCCTTTTTTCATTATAATTTTTTCAATACCGATGCTATTCGCAACCCATTTTATTCTAACAGAGTTCAATAAATCATCTGCTTGGGAGGGAAGCTCGCCAAAACGATCTACCAATTGAGATTCAAATTTTTTAAGTTCCTCCTCATTAGCTACTTGGTTAAGCTCGGTGTATAGATTAAGTCGCTCCGTAATGTTATTAATATACTCATCAGGGAAGAGCAGCTCAAAATCTGAATCTATTTGTGTTTCTTTTACAAAGACTTTCTCTTTACGCCCTTCCACTTCTTCGTAGAGATCTTTGAACTCATTCTCCTTAAGTTCGTCAATAGCCTCTGCTAATATTTTCTGATAGGTCTCAAATCCTATATCATTTATGAAACCACTTTGCTCACCTCCTAGCAGGTCTCCCGCACCACGTATCTCCAAATCCTTCATGGCTATGTTAAAACCACTTCCCAATTCCGAAAATTGCTCTAAAGCTTCAATACGTTTGCGCGCATCATTGGTCATTGATTCATAGGGTGGAGTAATAAAGTAGCAAAAAGCTTTTTTGTTACTTCGACCTACTCGCCCACGCATTTGGTGAAGATCACTTAAGCCAAAATTATTGGCATTGTTAATGAAAATGGTGTTCGCATTCGTTACGTCCAAACCACTTTCTACGATAGTGGTAGAAACGAGTACGTCAAACTCACCATTTATAAAGCTGAGCATCAAAGTTTCCAGTTTTTTACCTTCCATTTGGCCATGGCCTACGCTCACTTTGGCATCGGGCACCAAGCGTTGAATCATACCGGCTACTTCTTTAATATTTTCAATCCGGTTATGGATAAAGAATACCTGCCCACCACGTTCTATTTCGTAAGCTATGGCATCCCTAATCGTCTCTTCGTTGAAACCGACCACATTACTTTCAATCGGGTATCTATTAGGTGGAGGTGTCGTAATAACCGATAAATCACGGGCAGCCATAAGACTAAACTGTAAGGTCCTAGGAATAGGGGTTGCCGTAAGGGTCAGTACATCTACATTTTCTTTTATGGACTTTAATTTATCCTTGACCGCAACTCCAAATTTTTGCTCTTCATCAACAATAAGCAATCCTAAATCTTTAAATATGACCTTTTTATTTACCAGTTGATGTGTGCCGATAATAATATCTACTTTTCCAGCTTCAAGTTTTTCTAGTGTTTCCTTGCGTTCTTTTGCTGTTCGGAAACGGTTCAGATAGTCTACGGTTACTGGCATTTCCTTCAAACGTTCGGTAAAGGTTCTATGGTGTTGGAACGCAAGAATAGTTGTTGGCACCAGAACGGCGACTTGTTTACCGTTATCCACGGCTTTGAATGCTGCGCGTATGGCAACCTCAGTCTTGCCAAAACCTACATCTCCGCATATGAGACGATCCATAGGGCGTTCACTCTCCATGTCCTTTTTAATATCGGCTGTTGCGGTGCTTTGGTCTGGTGTATCTTCATAAATAAAAGACGCTTCTAGCTCATTTTGTAAGTAGCTGTCGGGATCGTACTGAAATCCTTTTTCTAAACGTCGTTTTGCATAGAGTTTAATGAGATTATAGGCAATTTTCTTAACGCGGGATTTGGTCTTCTCCTTTACTTTTTTCCAAGCTCCAGAACCTAATTTATAAATCTTAGGCGGTGCTCCATCTTTTCCGTTAAATTTGGAAATTTTATGTAAAGAGTGGATGCTTACATATAAAATATCGCGTTCGCCATACATCAACTTTATGGCTTCCTGCTTTTTACCTTCCACATCTATCTTCTGTAATCCACCAAACTTACCGATACCATGATCTATGTGGGTTACATAGTCTCCTATTTCAAGCTTATTGAGTTCCTTTAATGTAATGGCCTGCTTTTTAGCGTAGCCATTTTTAAGGTGGAATTTATGGTAGCGTTCAAAGATTTGATGATCCGTATAACAGACTAGTTTTAAGTCTTTGGCTATAAAACCTTGGTACAGTGGAAAGACGATGGTTTTGTAATGTACTTTTTCCGATATTTCTTCGAAGATATCATTAAAACGCCTTGCCTGCTGTTCCGTAGCACAACAGATATAATTTTCAAATCCTACGGAATGGAACTCGTTAAGATTTTGTATTAGTAAATCGAACTTCTTATTGAACGAGGGTTGTGGCGTTATTTCGAAAGTAATCTCCTTGGCATTGGTAGCACCATCTGTACGTGTACCACCCAAAGAGATTACTCCAAACTCCTTAAGTTGCTTTTTAAATGCGGTACCATTAAGGAAAAGCGCGTCTGGTTCTGCATGTTTTATGTCTTCGGATAGTTTCGTAAAAGCTTCTATAGCCTTATCGAAAAAGTCATCTAAACGTGCATATAATAAGCTTGTGTTTTTTGAAAATACGATTGTCTTATCGGAGATATACCCTAAAAAACTTTCTCGCTTCTCTGTTAAAAACTTATTAGCCACATTGGGCACAATGGTGATTTTTTTAACCTTCTCCGTTGATAATTGTGTTTCTACATCAAAGGTGCGTATACTATCAACCTCATCACCAAAAAACTCTAATCGGTAAGGCTCATCATGGGAGAAGGAAAACACATCTACAATACCACCACGGACAGAAAATTCTCCTGGTTCAGTAACAAAATCTACACGTTTAAACTTGTATTCAAAGAGTACCTCGTTTAGAAAGTCCAGTGAAAGAGTGTCTTCTAGCTGTATTTTTAAAGTATTCTTATCAAGTTCCTTGCGCGTAACTACTTTTTCGAACAAAGCATCCGGATAACTCACTATGACAGCAGGTTTCTTTCGCGAATTGATACGGTTGAGCACCTCGGCCCGCAAAAGTACGTTTGCATTGTTTGTCTCTTCAATTTGATACGGTCTGCGATAACTTCCAGGATAAAAAAGGACATCTTTTTCTCCGATAATCTGTTCTAGGTCATTTAGATAGTACGCGGCCTCTTCCTTATCATTAAAAATTAGTAAGAATGGAACGTCAGTTTTTTTGAAAGCTGCTGCCAAAACAAAGGAAAGAGAAGAACCTACTAAACCTTTTAGCTGTACCTGTATTGGGTCAGATACTTCCGATTTGGCAATAACTCTTTGCAGTTCCTGTACGTTAGGAGCTGTTGAAAATAATTCAGGAATGGTCAATTTTGACAAAAAATGTGGTGTTGGCTTACAAAGATAGTTTCTAGATTAGCTTTTTCCCAAGGATTGGGCATAAAATAGCACTATGGTTATAAGGTCTTATTAACAAAAGGATTCGTTTTTCTATTCTGAAAACCATGCCATGCTATATAGCTGAAAATAACAATACTTCCCATAAGCGCTGCGTACCCTATGGTCTCAAAAGAATCTTTATGCCTCACGAAAATGGCGAACAACGCCCAAACGCCTACGGCTCCAAATTCTCGCATATTGCGTTTCCAAATAATCATAAGGTTTAGAATGGTAGCGATAACAATCATTAGTATCGTCCAACTTATTTCCGAAAATGGGCTACCTTCCCATCCAATTTTTGTTAGATAGGCTGAAACATTGGCTATGGTTGCCACAGATATCCACCCGCTATAGAGACAAATGGGCCACCAAACAAAAGCAATCATACTTTGGGTTGCATGCCAGCGTTCCATATTGGTATTTAGGATGATTTTGATCAGCGAAAAGAGAATGCCGAACATAATCAGAACGGAAACACCCGTATAGTCATAGACAAAAGCGATAACCCAAACGGAGTTCAAAATATTTGCTAGTAAAAACCAATAGCCTGTCTGCTCAATGAATTCGCATGGTTTATCGCTAAAAAAAGCACGTCTGACCTGAAAAATTCCATAGGCTATAAGGCCTAGGAAGATAATGCCCCAAATAGCAAAAGCATAGCTGGCCGGTGTAAACAGGTTGTCGTATTTCCGACTTATTTCACCAATAGTTGTATCGTTAAGTCTTAGTGCTTGAGAAATATAATTTACCGCAATCACCAAGATGACAGATAACAAGTTTAAGAAGGCGAGTGTCTTTTTCATGTCGATTTTTTTCAAAAGTAGCTAAAGAGTAGGATTATGGCGAACGCTATCCGTTTAAATATTTAGCGCTTAGCTGAACGTTATTTTCGTTTTGGCTCTGTAAGGGTAACGGGCAAGACGGCATCACCTAACAAGGCGAAAACTTCACAATCTTTTTTAGCCTGTAGCGTGTGAGAACCTGTGAACTCACCGAACGCAGGTAAAATGAGCTGTATGGGCGACTTATAAAAACACGGAAGTCGCACTGTTTGTCTACCGAGTCCCGTAAGCTTTATGGCTGGGTGAATATGTCCGCAAAAATTAAAGAAACCATCTCGTTTCTC
>JBLHNI010000241.1:0-4947 GCA_047650615.1 Maribacter sp. | reverse complement strand
AGGAGGCGAACTGTCCTGGACTGTCGTTAAAAAAGTTTTTTATAAGTCCGTTTACATGCTTAGCAAAATAATCTTTCTTTTTTACCAAAGGATAGTATTCCCTGCTTCGGCCAGTACGCTCATAGGCTACAAAACCCTTGTCCGTCATCCTTTTTAATAGGGTGGCTACCGTAGTGGTAGCGGGCTTTGGTTCTGGATGCGCATCTAAAAGATTTTTCATAAACGCTTTTTTTAACTTCCAGATAATATTCATGAGTTCTTCTTCCGACTTTGATAGCTGCATTTGGATACGTTTGTATGTTATTCTACAAACATAGAGTTAATATTTTAATTCTACAAACATAGAGTATTTATTATTTAACGTTAGGGATAGTAATGAAAAGCCCGTATTCGTCTTTTTTTTTACGAAGTGGACTTGTAATGTATAGCCCGACTCCTCTTTTTTAGGAGTAACGCCCAAGCGTTTGAAGTCTTTTTAAAAGGCTAAGTTTGTAGGTGTAAAATAGAGAAACATGGATGTAGCGGAACAGTTGAAAGATAGAAGTGGCGGTATATGTGAATTATGTACAGCAAGTACAGATTTAAAGGTATATGAAGTGCCACCAAAATCTACTGGAGGTGTAGATGGTAGTATGCTAATCTGCGAAACATGTAGCGTCCAAATAGCGGACGCAGAAACGATGGATGCCAACCACTGGAGGTGCCTTAACGATAGCATGTGGAGCGAACATGACGCGGTAAAAGCTGTGGTTTGGAGAATGCTCTCTCGCTTAAAGGGCGAGGGCTGGCCCAAAGATTTATTGGAGATGATGTATTTGGATGATGCAACCTTAGAATGGGCAAAAGCCACAGGAGAAGGGGAGGATGAGTCTGAAAAAATAATTCATAGAGATGTCAACGGGGTTATCTTACAAAATGGGGATAATGTGGTACTTATAAAAGACCTCAAAATAAAAGGTTCTAGTCAAATTGCCAAGCAAGGTACAGCGGTACGTAGAATTTCTGTCGATAGAGAGAACGCGGAATATATTGAGGGTAAAGTAGGGCCAACACTCACGGTGATTATTACTAAATATGTAAAGAAGACATCTTAGTCGCTGAATAATTATAGATTATTTTTTTAATGGGTTGTATTTCCTAGGTTTTTGTATTCAGGTTTTTTTGTACTATTCGATGAACGGGTATAATAAAAGTTTTGTTTTTTCAGTTATAAGCAGGAATTAACTTACGTATTATGAAAATTTTTTCAAGAAACCAAAGGCTATTTGAAAGATATAGGTAAGTGATGTTGAAACCCCCAACAAAAAACACTTATGAAAATATTGACCATAGATGATCAGCTGTTAGTCACTTTTTCCGTTCAGCGTATATTAAGCAAAAGAGGGTATACGGTTAAAACCGCATCTGATGGTTTGGAAGGTGTTAAAATGTTTGAGCAATTTCAGCCAGACTTGGTGATTGTGGATTATCATATGCCCAAAATGAACGGGGTAGAGGTTGTGGAATATATTAGGGTAAAGAGAAATTCTAAGATCCCTATTCTAATTATGTCTGGTAATACGGATGTAACCATAATCGAAAAAGGATTTGAATTGGGTATTGCGGACTATCTTCATAAACCAGTAGATTTAAACAAGCTGCTTACAGTTGTTTCCAGTCTTTTTGAACGGGCTAGAATTGCTGTTTGAATCAAAACCACCTGTTTAAAGGTTGTTTGCTAATCTACTAAAACTCTTAGCTTTTAAACTAAAACCATCTAAATTTTGGTACGTACTAGCGTTTTTTTTACTTCAACCAATTGGCTTCGACCAGCCTTTTTGAAACGAAGTAGTCTTTTGACTAGCTGTTCCTAGTCAAAAGACTACTTCGTCAGACAACATAAACATTCGGCTACTTACTCGCCGAGCCGATAGTGTGTACTACGCTTAATTTTTAGCTTTCATCAATTCCGTAAAATAGGTATAGAAATAAGGTATGGTCTCAATACCTTTTAAGTAGTTCCACACCCCAAAATGTTCGTTAGGAGAGTGTATCGCATCGCTATCCAAACCAAAGCCCATTAGAATGGTTTTACTGCCCAATTCTTGCTCGAAAAGAGCAACAATTGGAATACTCCCGCCACTGCGCTGAGGGATAGGTTTTTTACCAAAGGTGGTTTCGTAGGCTTTTGAGGCCGCTGTGTAGCCAATGGTATTTATAGGGGTTACATATCCTTGGCCGCCATGATGCGGTGTTACTTTTACGTTAACCCCTGCAGGCGCGATACTTTCGAAATGTGTTTTAAACAGTTCCGTAATTTCTCTCCAATCTTGATGTGGTACCAATCGCATGGAAATTTTTGCGTAGGCTTTACTGGCAATCACAGTTTTTGCACCTTCTCCTGTGTAGCCGCCCCAGATTCCGTTAACGTCCAATGTAGGGCGAATGGAATTACGTTCATTTGTAGTATATCCTTTTTCCCCATAAACTGACTCAATATCCAAGGCTTTTTGATACGCTTCTAGTGAGAAGGGTGCTTTAGCCATTTCTGTACGTTCTTCCTTGGATAGTTCTTCTACGGTATCGTAGAAACCTGGAACAGTAATATGATTGTTTTCATCATGCAATGACGCAATCATTTTCGTAAGGATATTGATAGGATTGGCGACAGCCCCGCCATAGAGTCCAGAATGTAAATCCCTATTAGGGCCTGTAACCTCCACCTCTACATAGCTCAATCCTCTTAGGCCAGTAGTTATACTGGGCACATCATTAGCAATCATTCCGGTGTCGGAAATAAGAATGATATCGTTGCTTAGTTTTTCCTTGTTCTCTGCTACATAAACTGCTAGGTTATTGCTCCCAACCTCCTCTTCCCCCTCAATCATGAATTTTACGTTACACGGAAGTTGGTCTGTGTTGACCATAAGTTCCATGGCTTTTACGTGCATGTACATCTGACCCTTGTCATCACAAGCACCTCTTGCGAATATGGCGCCTTCTGGATGTAATTCTGTTTTTTGAATAACCGGTTCAAACGGGGGTGAGTTCCATAAATCTATCGGGTCTGGTGGTTGCACATCATAGTGCCCGTAGACCAAAATGGTAGGAAGGTCTTTATCGATAAATTTTTCTCCGTAGACAATAGGGTATCCTTTTGTTTGGTGAATTTCAACAAGGTCGCACCCTGCTTTTTCTAGGGATAGTTTCACATAGTCGGCCGCATCTAATACATTTTTTGAGAAGGCAGGGTCTGCACTTATGGAAGGGATTTTAAGAAGGGATATGAGTTCGTTTAAAAAACGTTGTTTGTTATTTGTAATGTAATCTGTAATTTGCTTCATAGAATTTTTTAGAAAGTTTTAAAAGTACGAAAAAGAAGCTTTTTTAACTAACGCTGATTACTTAGTAATTGTAAATGATATCGAATACTGTATTTAGATTCTTTTTAATAAACAAATAAAGTCTGTTATCGTTTATTTTGGCTGTTTATGTTCTTCATTCCCCTCCATTTTTATTAATAATACCGACCAACATGCAAAAACACTGTTGTAGGATTGCTATGGGCAGAATTCATTGTCTAGCCTCTATTTTCATTTTTTACCTTAGCACTAGCCCAAGAACAGGCGGGTAGGCCATTAATAAACCAGCATACGATGCTTCTCCTTTAGTTTGGTAGTCACTGGAGGGGGATAATGGGTTTGTGTACTTTGCAAATGGAGATGGTGTCTTGCAATTTGATGGCATCAACTGTGAGGCCATTGAAATTCTTGGTATAGGAGCCAGAAGTCTGGCAAAAGATGACCAAGGGGCAATCTACGTTGGAGGTTCCGGAGGGTTTGGTTCTCTAGAATCTTCCAGAAATAGCGTCCTAAAATTTGTTTTATTATTGGATATACTACCCTACGATGATAAGGTGATGATAGGAACAAGATTTCAAATTTTTTTCTGTATAATGGCGTTCATTTCACCCCTTTTTTAATAGAGGTAGATGCTTTTGTGAAAGGAGCGCTTTATTTACCGGGATTTGCTTTGGACGATGGTCGTTACGTGTTTAACACCCAGGGAAACCGAGCCTATCTTATAAAACATGAAGGGAAGTTATTACAAAAGTATACAAAAGCCAATGGTCTCCCAGATGGTACTGTCAATTATGTTTATTATAGGGGGTATTAGGGATGATGCACTAGAATGGTATATCAAGTGCCAACTTAAATTCTAAGTTAATCTTGTTAGACGATACTATTGGAATATCCACGATTGTTCGTACTGTACAAAGAAATGATGGGGTACTTTATTTTGCTACCAACAACGGTGCTGCCTATTTGGATGAAACTAAAAATTAGGTAAAACTTATTCCAAGGACTTTTGGCCAATTCGCTCGCTTTTTAAAATTCCGAAACCGGTTGTGCGCCATTAGAAAAGGGATGCGGTTAATCGAAATAAAGAATAAAGACTGGGAATATGTTAGGAAAAATATCAATTATGATTTTAGGGAAAGTCATTTAAGCCAATCAAAAATTGACAGTAGTAGAGTTTTTGTGGCCCACCAGCAAGGATTGATGAGTTTGTATTTTAATGAAAATACCCGGCAGTTTGAGGAAGAATCAAATGCAGATCAGTTGAAAAATATACCTGATTTTTTTTGAAAAAAAAGAGGGCTCTCTTTGGACCGGTAATTCCGTAGACGGTGAAGTCTTAAAAGTGATATCCAAGAATATCGATGGTAAACTTGATTTAAAGGACTTCGAATATATAACGTATGGTGAAAGCGAGGGGCTCCCAAAATCAGCTGTAAGTATAAGTGGGGGCGAAGATGAAGATGAAGTATGGATTTGGGCCTTTTTTGAAAAGGAAACTTATCCATTTAATGAAGGAACCCAACACTTTGAGAAAAAGAAGTTCTTTTTTGATGAATTTTTAGATTGGGATAAAGAAGGTAGCGGCGGGGACAAAACAAAAGATGGA
>JBLHNI010000240.1:0-4950 GCA_047650615.1 Maribacter sp. | reverse complement strand
TTTTTACGGATTTGGAGGCATGGATATCTACAAGTCTAACGTCCAGGTAAATGGGACATACAGCATCCCTGTGAATCTAGGTGAAGGGATTAACACACCTAAAGATGATTTTGGGTTCATTATCAAGGAAAGCGGGGAAGATACTTATTTAGGCTATTTGGCATCGAACAGGGAAGGTGGTAAAGGGGGAGACGATATATACGGTTTTAAAATCAATGGCATTCCTGGTTTAAAGACTTTTGCTCTAAGAGGGCAGGCTCTAAATTCATCTTCCAATGATGGAATTAGTCAGGTTCAGATTACTGTTCTAAACACAACAGGAGAGATAATAAAAGAATTATCCTCCAAGGAGGCTGGTGCTTTTTCCTTAGAAATTCCTTGGCAGGAAGGGATTACAATCAAGGCTTCCAAAGAAAAACATTCCATGTTTTCTATGAGCTTAACCCCAGAACAAATGATGGCCTTGCGGGGTGTTCCGTTTAACATTGGTTTCGAGGTACTTGATGATCTTGTGGAGGAAAAAGAGGGTCAGAAAGTAATAAAACTTAGTAAGTTCTATTTTGACAAGGGTAAAAGTGTAGTTAATGCAACTATTGTTTTAGAGTTAGATAAAGTGGTGGAGACTGCGCGAAAGTTTCCAGAAATACGACTGGCGATAGCTTCCCATACAGACAGCAGAGGCAGCTCCTCAAGTAATTTAAAGCTTTCCCAGAGCAGGTCCAAGGCTATACAATCATACTTGCTTAAAAAGGGTGTTTCTCAAACTACTATTGTTGAATCGTTGGGTTATGGAGAGGAAAAATTAACCAATAAGTGCGTAAACGGTGCCTTTTGTTTAGATTTTCTACATAAACAGAACGAACGTACCTTGATTAAGGTACTTCCTGTAAAATAGTAATTTATTTTTATCTAGAAAATGACCATATAAAAATAATACAACGAAAAACAGGATAAAAACACAATTCCCAAGTAGGTTAATATTCGTAATTTTTTGTTTGGTCTATGTTCCAGAGGAATATCATTACTCATCACATTCTTTAAGTTCATGTAGCCTATGATCGGGGCTACTACAAAAGAAACAAAGGTAGCGAGAGCCACAAGATTTCCCATATTTGCTCCAAAGGCAGCGATTACTATAAAATTGATTACAGCCAATACGACCACTCCAATCGCAAAGTTTACTTTGGTATTTATTGAGGGTTTATTTGATCTCAGTAGACCAATGATATCCAAACTTACCCTAGTTACGGCATCATGGGCCGTCATACAAGTGCTGAACATGGTAGCAAAGGCCGAAATGGCAATAAATAGATAGGCCCAAGCCCCAATGTGAGTTGTAAATAGCTGCACCACCTGATCCGCAAAATTAACGGCATTACCACTGAGAATAGTATTGGTGCCATAAAGTGTAAACCATCCTATAGTCATAAAGAATAGCGCTAGGATACCCGTTAGAATATACCCTAAGTTAAACTCCTGAAGAGATTCTTTTAAAGAAGGTTTTTTCTGGTTTTTCCATTTTTCAATACTCCACAGACTTACCCAACTAGAAGCTTCTACGGTTGTGGGCATCCAGCCCATGAGGCCTATAAGAAATAGAATGCCCACTTCATTGAAGATTGGTGTAGGAGTAAAGTCCGCAACTGTTTCTACCTGTCCTTGAAACACCACTAAGGCGGTAGTAACAATCAATGCTGTAAACAGAATGCTGACTACAAATTTTAAGCTTATTTCAAGAAATTTATATTTACCGATGATTAGCAGACCACTAATAAATATAAAAAGTCCAAGCGCAACCGCGCTTATACTTACATTGTCAATTTTAAAAAGGTTGATGAACAGGCCAGCCGTTACGGTATATAAAGCTGCCAAAATAGTAAAGGTGGTAAGGAATGTTATGGACGTATAGAACCACAGATATTCTTTACCTCGGTTTAGATACCCCTCAATAAGGGTTTTGTTAGTAATACTGGTGTAGCGTACCCCAAACTCAAAAAATGGATATTTTAAAACATTTGCTAAAATTATAGGAATAACCATAAGCCACCCATATTGTGCACCCGCTTTGGTAGAGAGTACCAAATGTGAGGTTCCAATGGCCATGCTTGCAAATAGAAGGCCTGGTCCTAGGTTTTTTAGAAGTGTTTTTGTCTTGGACATGGGTTTCGAATTAATATTTAATATGCTGCAAATGAGTTATTTAATGGTGATTTTCTCTCCATAAAATCGTGGCTGTACTTTCAGTGCTAAATCTAAGAATACCTTTACCCTTGCGAAATATTCCCGAAGTTGAACACGTATTCCGGATTCGAAGGCAATATCGGTTGCATTAAAACCAATGGCTTTCAATCCTTTTTTTTCAGCGATATAAATAGCTCTTTCATTATGAAATTTTTGAGATATGACCGTAACTTGGGTAAGCCCGAACACTTCTTTGGCTCTTACCATGGAGTCTAAGGTTCTAAAGCCCGCATAGTCTAAAAAAATGTGATCTTCTGGAATTCCCTTAGCAACTAAATCTTTTTTCATGGTGGTGGGCTCGTTGTAGTAAATACTTCCATTGTCACCGCTTACTAGGATAAAATTTATTTTGTTCGCATTATACAGGGCAACGGTAGCCGAGATTCTATTTTCATAATATGGGTTGGGTTGCCCTCCTATTATTTTTTTAGAGGTTCCTAGTATCAGTCCTACCTGGTTTTTTGGAATTTGTGAAGTGCTACTGTAGGTTTTTCCTTCTGCAAACGAGTTGATGAGGAAGTTACAGATTAGTAAGGCCAAAAGCGGAACTAAAACCAAAACAATCCCAATTATCAGTAGTTTTTTTCGCATACAAAAGCCTTTTGACCTAAAGATAGCAAAATGGAGTGATACCTCTATGAGCTACAATGATATCATTGTTTTACTTTTTCAGGAAACAATTACCTTCCTAAAATTATAGGAACCCTAAGCTTTTTATTAAAATCATGCCTTTCTTTTGTTTAAAGTAGTGATTCTGCTTAAAATCTGTACTGTTTTGAAAAACACTAGGGGATTATTCACATGTATTGAGTTTATAGCCTAACTAGAAAAGACTTAAATTTGAGAGAGTCTGGTAATTCTAAATCCTTAGTAATGAAAAATATACCCCCTTATAAGCCTGTTCATAAAATAAGAATTGTGACCGCTGCATCCTTGTTTGATGGGCATGACGCGTCTATCAACATCATGCGAAGAATAATTCAGTCTACCGGTGTGGAGGTTATTCATTTGGGACATGATCGTAGCGTTGGAGAGGTTGTAAATACTGCCATCCAAGAGGATGTGAACGCTATTTGTATTACATCGTATCAAGGAGGTCATAACGAATATTTTAAATACATGTACGATCTGCTGAAAGAGCGAGGCAGTGAACATATCAAAATTTTTGGTGGTGGTGGAGGTGTCATTCTTCCACAGGAAATTAAGGAATTAATGGCCTATGGCATCTGCCGCTTGTATTCCCCAGATGACGGTAGGGAAATGGGATTACAGGGTATGATTAATGATTTGGTTCAGCAATCGGATTATCCAGTGGGCGATAACATCGATAACGAAGCCGAAAGGCTTCTCGAAAGGGATCATAAGGCCATAGCTAAACTTATTTCTGCAGCCGAAAATTTTCCAAATTTGGCCAAACATGCATTAGAGTCGGTTGCCCTTGCGGCGGGGGACTCTAAAACTCCTGTTCTGGGAATTACGGGTACGGGAGGATCGGGTAAGTCCTCTTTGGTAGATGAATTGGTGAGACGCTTCCTAATGGATTTTCCAGAGAAAACCTTGGGAATTATATCCGTTGACCCTTCTAAAAGAAAAACTGGTGGCGCACTCTTGGGAGATAGGATTCGTATGAACGCCATTAATGATTCCAGAGTCTATATGCGGAGTTTGGCTACTAGGCAATCCAATCTAGCCCTATCTAAGCATGTGAATAAAGCAGTGGAAGTATTAAAGGCGTCCCATTTCGATTTGATTATTCTAGAAACTTCCGGTATTGGTCAGTCCGATACCGAAATTATAGAACACAGCGATGTATCGCTCTATGTGATGACGCCCGAATTCGGTGCCGCTACCCAGTTGGAGAAAATAGATATGTTGGATTTTGCCGATTTGGTAGCCATTAACAAGTTTGATAAAAGAGGTGCTTTGGATGCCCTGCGCGATGTAAAGAAACAATACATGCGAAATCATAATCTTTGGGATGCCAAACAAGACGACTTACCCGTTTTTGGCACGATTGCGTCGCAGTTCAATGACCCGGGTATGAACCGGTTGTACAGCGCAGTATTGGGCGAGTTAGTAGAAAAAACAAAAGCTCCATTACTATCTTCTTTTGATTTTTTATCTGGTTCCTCAGAAAAAATCTATGTGATACCGCCGGCCCGAACACGCTATCTTTCGGAAATAGCCGAAACCAATAGGTCTTATGACGCTAATGTGATAACACAGGCACAAACGGTACAAAAGCTCTATGGTATGTATAAGACCTTAGAATCGGTCAGTGGACGACTTCCTGATTTAACGGTACAAGGCTTGGAGCTGGAAACCGATGTTAAGCGAGCACAGGATACATCTGATCTTTGTACCCTTTTATTGGTAGAGTTCGATAGAGTAAAGCTGGATTTGGATCCCTACAATTGGAAAGTAATATTAGAATGGCAGGATAAAGTAGCTCGATACAAAAATCCTATTTATACATTTAAAGTACGTGATAAGGAATTAAAAATCGATACCCACACCACATCGCTTTCCCATTCGCAAATACCAAAAATTGCACTACCAAAATACGAAGCTTGGGGAGATTTATTGAAATGGATACTACAGGAGAATGTGCCAGGGGAATTTCCTTTCGCAGCCGGACTATATCCATTTAAAAGAACGGCAGAAGATCCTACAAGAATGTTTGCAGGAGAAGGAGGGCCGGAACGTACC
>JBLHNI010000239.1:0-5003 GCA_047650615.1 Maribacter sp. | reverse complement strand
GTTTTAGCCCCCCCAAGTACGCATGGTTCTACTTGGATACGAAAAATGGGGCCTTATGTAACAGCGTCTGCAAGCGGATGGATGGCTTTTAGGGGCGCAAGAAGAAGACGGGCTATTGATAAGGGTTTCGTGTTGAGCGATCACTGCGACTGGCAGGGGCTCTTAGCGAGTATTGAAGCCACAGGAGCAGAAAAAGTTATTTGCACCCATGGGTATACCGATATTTTTTCGCGTTACCTGCGCGAACAAGGTTATGATGCTCGGACTGAGCAGACACAATATGGGGAAGAAGATAATGAAGTAACAGTAGAGGAAACTGCGGAAAGCATAGTGTTGTCATGAAAGATTTCGCACTACTTATAAAAACATTAGACAGTACGAACAAGACCACCTTAAAGGTAGCGGCTTTGGCCGATTATTTTAATAAGGCCAGTGCTACCGACAAGGTATGGACCATTGCTATTTTATCACATCGCAGACCACCAAGACCTGTGAACACCACCTTACTTAGAGCATGGGCCTCAGAACTCGCGAATATTCCGTTGTGGCTTTTTGAAGAAAGCTACCATATTGTGGGTGATTTGGCAGAAACCATTGCTTTGGTAATTCCAGCAACTACATCGACAACCACAAAAACATTGACGCAATTCTTGGAGGAGATGATTGCACTTAAAAAAAAGTTAGACGAGGATAAAAAAAATTATCTACTTGGTAATTGGAAAGTATTGGATTATTATGAGCGTTTTGTTTTCACTAAGCTTATTACAGGCGGTTTCCGTATTGGGGTAAGTCAAAAATTAATGACCCGTGCCTTATCACAGGCAACAGAAATTGATGAGGATATTCTTGCTTATAAATTGATGGGCAACTGGGACCCGAACACCATTACCTTTCAAGAACTGATTTTAGAAGAAAACGAGGGGGATTACCTTTCCAAACCCTATCCATTTTATTTGGCCTATGCTATTGAGGGAGAAGTAAATGAACTAGGAGAGGTGCAAGACTGGTCTGCAGAACATAAATGGGATGGCATACGTTCACAGGTCATTCTTAGAAATGATGAAATCTTTGTCTGGAGTCGAGGTGAGGAACTAGTCACGGACAAGTATCCAGAATTTCACTCTTTTGTAGGGGTTATTCCAAACGGAACGGTACTGGACGGGGAAATTTTACCCTTTCCAAATAATGAGATAGGAACTTTCAATGACTTACAGACTAGAATAGGCCGAAAAATAGTTTCGAAAGCACTCCTAGCTAAAGTACCTGTAATTCTAAAAGCCTATGATCTTTTGGAATGGGAAGGTAAAGATGTTCGTCAGTTACCATTTATAGAACGAAGGAAGTTATTGGAAGAATTAATTAAAGATGTATGTGAATCTGAGCGTTATAAAAATCACCTGCCCTTTCATCTCTCTGAAACCATGCACTTTGATTCTTGGGCAGCTGTAGCTGAAGAACGCTCAAAATCTAGGGAAATGAGAAGTGAAGGTCTAATGCTTAAGAGAAAAGATTCCGCGTATCTCGTAGGGCGGAAAAAAGGCGATTGGTGGAAATGGAAAGTAGACCCCTTAACGATTGATGCCGTGCTTACTTATGCCATGCGAGGTCACGGGAGAAGAAGTAACTTATTTACAGATTATACCTTTGCCCTTTGGAATGAGAACGAAACTGGAGATAAAGAATTAGTGACATTTGCCAAAGCCTATTCCGGACTTACAGATACTGAATTGAAGAAAGTTGATGCTTGGATAAAGAAAAACACATTGGAACGCTTTGGCCCCGTCCGAAGTGTAACCCCGCACCATGTATTTGAAATTGCCTTTGAAGGAATAGCTGTTTCCAAACGTCATAAAAGCGGCATTGCCACTAGGTTTCCAAGGATTTTACGATGGCGGCAAGACAAAACAATTCATGAAGCCAATAATCTGGAAGATTTGAAAGCGCTAATCCCCAATTAGCTATGAACAGAAACGAACTTTATAACATAGCAGAAACCTGGTTCAAAGAGCAAGACTGGAAACCCTTTAAATTCCAAAAAGATACATGGACGGCTTTTTTACAGGGTAAAAACGGACTATTAAATGCGCCTACAGGCAGTGGGAAAACCTATGCTCTTTGGGTTCCTATTGTGCTCAACTATATTAAAAATCATCCTTCCTATAAAACCCATCATAAAAAAGGTTTAAAGGCTATATGGATTACGCCGTTACGCGCCTTATCCAACGAAATAAAACAATCTGCAGAGCGCATTACCCAAGATTTGGGGACGCAAATGACGGTGGGTATCCGGACGGGAGACACCACAGCAAAGGAACGTTCTCAACAAAAAAGAACGATGCCGGACCTATTGATAACAACACCGGAGAGTCTTCAATTGTTACTGTCTTCTAAAGGATATGAGAAGGTATTTAAAGACTGCACAGCTATAGTCGTAGATGAGTGGCATGAACTTTTAGGAACGAAAAGAGGTGTGCAGATGGAGCTGGGCCTTTCCCGCTTAAAAACGATAAGTAAAGACTTACGCATTTGGGGAATTTCAGCAACTATAGGTAATTTAGAACAAGGGAGGGAAGTGTTATTAGGGCCAAATACAAAAGCACTTCAAAATTCAGTGTTAATTAAGGCAAAACTTAATAAGAAAATAACGGTAAAGAGCATTATTCCTAAGGAGATGGAAACCTTTCCTTGGCGTGGTCATTTGGGACTTAAACTACTGGAAGATGTCGTACCAATCATTAATAAAAGTAAAACAACCTTACTCTTTACAAACACGCGCAGCCAATGTGAAATTTGGTTTCAGAAAATACTGGAGAAACACCCTGAATATGCAGGAGAGTTTGCCATGCACCATGGTAGTGTAATTAAGGAAACTCGACTTTGGGTAGAACAGGCCATACGTAACGAAAGCCTTAAAGCTGTGGTTTGTACTTCGAGCTTAGATTTGGGTGTAGATTTTGCCCCGGTAGAAACGGTGATTCAGATTGGCGGACCCAAAGGTGTAGCCCGTTTTCTGCAACGTGCAGGACGAAGTGGCCATAGTCCAGGAAAGGAAAGTGTCATCTATTTTTTACCCACGCATGCTATGGAACTCATTGAGGCTTCGGCCATGCAACAGGCGGTAAAGCATGAAGCGGTAGAAGATCGCATGCCCTACTTAAATAGCTTCGACGTTCTCTTGCAGTACCTTACAACTTTGGCGGTATCCGACGGATTTTATCCGGATGAAATCTACCAAGAGATAAAGCAGACGTTTTGCTACCAAGGCATATCAGAAGCACAGTGGCAATGGCTACTAAACTTTTTGGTCATGGGTAGCCAGAGCCTACAATCCTACGACGAATATAAAAAAGTAGACGTAGAAGACGACGGTAGGTTTAAAGTAAATAATAGGGGTGTTGCCATGCGACATCGGTTTCAGATTGGTACGATTGTTGGCGATGCTAATATTATAGTGAAGTATCAAAAGGGTGGCTATATCGGATCTATTGAAGAGTTTTTTGTTTCTAAATTAAAGCAAGGCGATGTGTTTACATTTGCAGGAAGAAGCTTGGAATTTATAAGGATAAAAGGAATGCAGGCACATGTAAAAAATGCTACTAAACGCACCAATAAAGTGCCTAGTTGGATGGGTGGGCGACTTAGTTTTTCGGCACAGATGTCAGAATTATTGCGACAAGAATTGTATACGGCCGAGCTGGAAAAGAGTCAGCAATCCATAGAAATCCAATCCTTGGCACCTATGTTTAAAAAGCAACGGGAAGAAAGTATAGTACCCAAACCCAACGAATTTCTAATTGAAACCTTTAAAACAAGAGACGGCTATCATCATATTTTTTATCCTTTTGAAGGGCGCGGCGTACACGAGGCGATGAGCAGTATGTTGGCCTATCGTATTAGCTTGTTGATGCCTATTACCTGTTCCTTAGCCTATAATGACTATGGGTTTGAGTTGTTGTCAGATAGACAGATAGATATTCAGCAAGTCTTGGACAACAATCTTTTAACATCGGAATTTATGCTGTCAGACCTTCAGAAGAGTTTGAATTCCAATGAAATGGCAAGGCGAAAATTTAGAGATATCGCCGTGATAAGCGGCATGGTATTTACAGGATATCCCAACAAGGGCATCAAGATGAAACACCTCCAAAGTAGCTCCCAGCTATTGTTCGATGTTTTTAAGGATTTTGAGGCAGATAACTTATTGTACCAACAGGCTTATACTGAAACTTTTGAGTATCAATTAGAGGAAGGTAGGCTTCGGATGGCATTGGATCGAATTGCAATACAAGAAATAGTTTGGAAGAAAAGCACCAAACCCACGCCTTTTTCCTTTCCGATTATTACAGACAGGTTACGGGAAAAATTATCAAGTGAAAAATTGGCAGACCGTATCAAAAGAATGACGGCAATTTTGATGAAATAAGTAATTTTAACCCATGATCGAATCTATCCAAATCCACAATCAAAATTTTATAATGCACGCATCGGGTGTTTTTTTTTGGAAAGAACGTTCCATGCTGCTCATTAGTGATGTTCATTTAGGAAAGGTTTCCCATTTTAGAAAATTCGGAGCTGCGGTACCGCAACAAGCTGTGAAAAAGAATTTTGAAAGCATGAATACGGCTATCCAATATTTCAACCCTAAAACGATTGTATTTATGGGAGACTTGTTTCACTCTTCTCTGAATAAAGAGTGGGAACTTTTTGAGATATGGGTCGTAGAACAGTCCTCGAGTATTATTTTAGTGAGTGGCAATCACGATATTATTTCCCCTTTAAAATATGAGGAATTGGGAATACAGGTAGTGGAAGAACTTATTTTAGATAATTTTCTTCTTACCCATCATCCAGAGGAACGCGATGGCTTCTTTAATTTCTGCGGACATATTCACCCAGCCATAAAGCTTACGGGACTCGGTAGACAAACAGTGCGACTTCCGTGTTTTTATAAGTCGCCCATACAGCTCATTTTACCTGCGTTCGGTGAGTTCACAGGTTCTCAC
>JBLHNI010000238.1:0-5020 GCA_047650615.1 Maribacter sp. | reverse complement strand
TATCAGATGCCTGAAGCAGAAGCAATTACACCTGGTTTAAATGGAGATTTTTTCAATCTTGATGACACTACTGATTTAGCAAATAAGATAACAAGTTGGTTTGAAAAAATAAAAACTAAAAATAGAGAAGAAATTAGACTTAATTGCTATAAAGTGATTGATGACAAGTATAATCCGTATTATCAAGCAAGTTTAATTGAAGATACGTTAATAGCAAATAAATATTAAACCAAAGCAATGTTTAAAAATAAAACACTACTCATTACCGGCGGCACGGGCTCTTTTGGTAACGCAGTACTCAACCGATTTCTAGAAACCGATATTAAGGAAATTCGTATTTTTTCCCGTGACGAAAAAAAGCAGGACGATATGCGTAACCATCTTAAAAACGAAAAGGTGAAATTTTATATTGGCGATGTTCGTGATTACAACAGTATCGCGAAAGCTATGGGTGGGGTAGATTATGTATTCCATGCCGCAGCCTTAAAGCAGGTACCTTCCTGCGAATTTTTTCCTTTAGAAGCTACAAAGACCAATGTATTCGGAACACAGAACACGATTGATGCCGCTGTTGCCAACGGCGTAAAACGCGTTATTTGTTTAAGTACTGATAAAGCGGCCTATCCTATAAATGCCATGGGTATTAGCAAGGCCTTGATGGAAAAGGTAGCTGTAGCAGCTTCTAGAAATATACACGAAGACAAAACCATCGTTTGCCTTACCCGTTATGGTAATGTAATGGCCTCCAGAGGGTCCGTTATTCCCTTGTTCGTTAACCAGATTGAACAAAAGCTTCCCCTAACGGTCACCGATCCAAAAATGACCCGTTTTTTAATGTCATTGGAAGATGCCGTGGATTTGGTCTTATTTGCTTTTGAACATGGAAACCAAGGAGACCTTTTCGTTAATAAAGCCCCTGCAAGCACTATCGGTGATTTAGCAGCTGCCGTAAAAGATATCTTTAATGCGGATAACGAGATCAAAGTTATTGGTACCCGGCATGGCGAAAAATTATACGAAACCCTATGTACCCGAGAAGAGATGCAAAAGGCAGAGGATATGGGCGAATTTTATCGCATCCCTGCCGATAATAGGGATTTAAATTACAGTCGTTATTTTTCTGAAGGCGAAACCAATACTAGTGCGATAGAAGATTACCATTCACACAACACAGAACAGCTATCAAATAAAGAATTAAAAGATACGCTTCTAGGTTTACAATATATAAAAGATTTGTTATAAATGTCCAAAATCTCCCTAATACAAGGAGCTGTTCATGAAGACCCCAGAGGTAGACTATCCTTTTTCAATACGTTTGATCTTTCGGAAGTTCAAAGGATGTACCAGATTGAACCCGCCAATGAACAAATTATTAGGGCTTGGCAAGGTCATAAAGTGGAGAAAAAATGGTTTTACTGTGTTCAGGGGAGTTTTATCATTAATATAGTAAAAGTGACTAATTTTGAACATCCGTCAACGGATGTTATAATTAACCAAAATATCATTTCGGCACATACGCCTAACGTTCTATATGTAGAAGGGGGATATGCATCTGGTATCAAAGCCACCTCACCTAATTCTAAAGTATTGGTGTTTTCCAACTTATCGGTAGAAGCGTCAAAAAATGATGATTATAGATTTAAAGCTGACTTTTGGAAAGCCAATTGGGAGATATGAAGTTGGAAGTGAAATATAAAATATGACAACAAATTCAAAAGATAGTAGTAAAAACTACCAACCAACACTTACCCACTGATTTGACAAGAAGGGAGAAGTTCACAACGGGGTATTGTATTGATACTTGAGTTTGACAATTTTGCAATGATTAATGGATAAAAATACACTTATGAAATTACGCATTGGCGTTACGGGACAAGCAGGATTCGTAGGCTACCACCTGTACCAGACACTAGCTTTAAAGGAAGCTATTACATTGGTTCCGTTCAAACGCTCTTTTTTTGAGGATACACAGGGCATGGCAGCTTTTGTGAAACAGTGCGATGTTATTGTGCATCTTGCTGCCATGAACCGGCATGATGACCCACAGGTAATTTACGACACCAACGTAAATTTGGTTAGTAGACTAGTATCTGCCTGTGAAAATGAAAAAGTAAGTCCACATATTTTATTTTCATCCTCTTCTCAGGAGTCAAAGGATAATTTGTACGGTAAATCCAAAAAAATGGGGAAACAACTCTTTATCGATTGGGCCAACCGATCAGATGGGACTTTTACTTCATTAACCATACCCAACGTTTTTGGCCCCTTTGGAAAGCCTAATTACAATTCGGTTGTCGCTACTTTCTGTCATAAGATTGCCCGAAACGAAGCACCCACGATTATGAACGATAGTGAAGTGGGGCTTATTTATATCAATGATTTAGTGGCTCATTTTATCTCGGTAATACAAGATAAAGCCAAAACCAAAAATATTGCGCATCATAGCTTTGAACTCACAATTGAACCAAATACGTACGTAAAGGTATCGCATATTCTAAATCTTCTTACCCAATATAAGGAAGATTATATGGGTAACGGCATCTTTCCTAGTTTGGAAGATGCTTTTGAAAAAGCCTTGTTCAATACCTTTCGATGTTATGCACCACAGGAACACTATCCTGTAAAACTAACAAAGCATACAGATGACAGGGGAAGTTTTGTTGAAATTGCACGAACAGAAACAAGTGGACAGTTTTCATTTTCCACTACAGTACCAGGTATCACTAGAGGTAACCACTACCATACACGAAAAGCGGAACGTTTTGCTGTAATTAGTGGTAAAGCGTTAATTCAATTGCGTAAAATTGGAACTGATGAAGTGATTGACTATTATTTAGATGGTAAAGAACCGGCTTATGTAGACATGCCTATTTGGTATACCCATAACATTAAAAATATTGGCGATGAGGAATTGATAACCTTATTTTGGATCAATGAACCTTACAATCCCAAAAATGCAGACACCTATTTTGAAAATGTCTGATTGAAACCAAACCATTAAAAAATATACTCTTTTGAAAAAACTTAAAGTCTTAACTGTAGTCGGCACACGTCCAGAAATTATTCGTTTGGCCTGTGTTTTAAACGCACTAGATGCCAATGAGGCCATTGAGCACACCTTAGTGCATACTGGACAAAATTATGATTATGAACTCAATGGAATTTTCTTTGAAGATCTTGGGATACGTAAGCCGGATATTTTTTTAAATGCTGCTGGTAAAAATGCTACGGAAACCATAGGAAACATTATTATAAAAATAGACCCTGTATTAGAGGGTATTGATCCAGATGCTTTTTTAGTCTTAGGAGATACCAACTCCTGTTTGTGCGCAATACCTGCAAAAAAGAGAAAGATTCCTGTATTCCACATGGAAGCTGGAAATCGTTGTTTTGATCAACGCGTACCAGAAGAGACCAACAGAAAAATTGTAGACCATATATCGGACATTAATATGACGTATAGTGATATTGCAAGGGAATACTTGCTAAGGGAGGGTCTATCTCCAGAGCGGGTCATCAAAACCGGAAGCCCTATGTATGAAGTCTTACATAAGTTTAAGGCCAAGATAGAAGCTTCCGATGTACTGGACAGATTAAATCTTAAAGAAGGTAAGTTTTTTGTGGTCTCGTCACACCGAGAGGAAAACATCAGTAATCCCAAAAATTTTGAAGGCCTAATCACCTCTCTAAATCTTATCGCAGAAAAGTATGATTACCCTGTAATCGTATCCACACATCCAAGAACACGGAATATGCTGGATGCAAAGAAGATAAAAGCACATAAAAATATTCAGTTCTTAAAACCACTCGGCTTTTCTGATTACAATGCCTTACAATACCATTCATTTGCAGTACTATCCGACAGTGGTACTATTTCAGAAGAATCCAGTATTTTAAATTTTAGGGCCTTGAACATTCGAGAAGCACACGAACGCCCAGAAGCAATGGAAGAGGCCTCTGTAATGATGGTTGGCCTTAATCCTGAACGTATTTTACAGGCTCTAGTAGTACTTGAAAAGCAAAAACGAAATCCTGAGCGTAATTTTAGACCTGTAGCGGACTACTCTATGCCTAATGTTAGTGAAAAAGTAGTACGTATTATTTTATCCTATGTGGATTATGTAAACCGCGTGGTATGGTCAAAATCATAAAGTGATCCCGAACTAAATCAAGTTATAAAAAACAACGTTCACAGTTGAACGAATTGAGTTTAAGCATAATTGAGACCAATACAAAGCAATGAAAAAAATACTCTTTTTGGGATTAAGCTTCCCGGATGTTAAGAAGCATACGCACCTGTACACGGACCTTATTAATGAATTTCATAATCAAGGGCATGATGTGTTGGTTATTGCACCTGATGAAGAAAATCGGAAATCATCCGAATTGGTGTTGCAAAGCGGAATCAAAATTTTGAGAGTCCCTACCCTAGGCCTTTTTAGTGGGAACAAAATCGTAAAAGGTCTTTCTAATATATTACTATCACATCAATATAAAAGGGCCTTTAAAAAACATAAGATACCTGTAGATTTTGATTTAGTTCTAATTCCTACACCTCCTATAACACTGATTGATTTTGCGGTATGGATAAAAAAGAAATCCAGGGCAAAATTATACCTAATCCTAAGGGATATATTCCCCCAAAATGCAGTAGATTTAAAAATGATGTCTAAAGGTGGATTTATTTATAATTACTTTAGAAAAAAGGAAATAAAACTTTATCAAGAATCCGATAGAATTGGCTGTATGTCACCCGCAAATATTGATTTTGTCATGAAACATAATCCTGAGGTGGATACATCCAAATTACACTTGTTACCGAACTGGGAAAAGATTTATGAACTACCCAAAGATTTGAATGAAACGGCCATGAGAGAAAAATATGGTCTTACCGATAAAATGATTGCCATATTTGGCGGTAATATAGGATTACCACAGCGTGTAGAAAATATTATTCATCTTGCACAAGCCTCTCAAGAACTAGAGGATTTAGTCTTTTTTATTGTAGGAAGAGGAACCG
>JBLHNI010000237.1:0-5046 GCA_047650615.1 Maribacter sp. | reverse complement strand
GCCTTGAGAGGGCTAGGGCAGAGGTCATGGCGGCTGCGTAAAGCCTTTTTTTAATTTATTAACCTTGGCTTTTTCGTTGATATTATTTATTCCTTCTTCCTGCAAGGCTAAGGCAGCATCTTTTTTTCGGTTTGGTATTTCACTTCAAGAGTATTGATTTGATCAACTTTTTCTTTAGAAAATATAGAGTCGTATAGCACTACATGTTATAATCGGTAGTCGTTCGCATTTTGACATTATAGCGTTGAGCATAAGTTTTGCTATTTGTGGATATATTTTAACTAATTCAAGGTTATTATTTGATCTTTTAGAAATCCTTAAACTTTCTTTAAAATATTGGAGCGCGGCACTATACTTCTTCACCTTTAGTTACGATTTAGAAATGTGTTGGTAGTAAGTTTAAGTACTAATTGAAAGTATTCCATTTTGAATTAGCGCAGTCGGTATCTAAAAGTTGGTAGCTTAAACAACTTGGAATCGGCTTTTTTTTTCTATTTCGAAAGAATCAATTCCATTGTTTTATGGGAGTGTTAAGGCCTTAGTATACGCAAACACGTTGTACAATATTATCGATTGCAAGCGTATTTGTGTCCCCTTCGCTAAAAAGATGGGTGCCCCCTGCATTGCCTTGACTATCGTAAGAAACACCATTTTGGGAGTAAATTCCTAAAAATTCGCGACTATCGGTAGTAGATTTTATAACGTCTTTAAGCACAAAAAATTGCTCTCCTTGATTGTGCGAAGCAAGGTGTTTCCTAAATAAAATGTAGCCTTCAGTAGCAGCCACATTGGTAACTTTCACCTTTCCATCTTGGCGTGAGAGATATTTAAACGCAAAGACAAAGGTATTTTCAGGAATGGTAGATAAATCATTTAAAACTGTAACGTTTTCATATGTTTCATAGGAAACGGCAGTATTACCTTGTTCACAAAGGAGGTCTGTAGTACCTACTTTGCTAATAGCACTTATACGGTTAGGCAATTCTAAATATTCCGCTTCTGTTATCCCTATCCAATTTCCAGTAGTAGCGTTTTTATATGATTTTTTAGAATCTGTTAGCCAATAGGTAATATCATCGGTATCCCTGATTGTAATAGTTGCTAACTACTCCTCATTATTTGAGCCATTGGAAACAGTGACCGTACTTGTTATTTGTGTAATCCTTTCAAAATCAAAAGCAAAGGAATCATATACGACAATATCACCTGAACTTGAATTTACGGTTATAGCACCGTCAACGTTGCCGTTTCCTAATGTAAAATTTAATTCCCTAGATAATGATGAGTTTATTGTTGTGCGTATAGTTCCATTACTTACAAATTTATTAGCTAAGGCGTCAAGGGTTAAATTCGTTTGTACTTCTTGTTCTGTAGTGCTATCAGAACTACGCGACATAAAAAAACACTAAAAACCGTACTGGTCATTTTATATTTATTCTTCATGTTTATCAAATTTACTTTCCCACTAATTCTAACTGATCCACACTCACATTGGTGGTAAACATGCCATAATTGACTACAGCTTTGCCTTTTTCTAGCTTATCTATGCTACCAACTGCTTTTCCATCGGTCATACGAACTCGGTCTCCAATTTCAAAAACGGGTCTTGGCTTATTCTTTTCCTTTTGAACGGCCTTTTTCTTTTCTACCTGCTTTTTATCACGTATAACCTTGACTTCCTTTTGCACTTCTTGGGCCACTTGGGCCTTTTTACTGCGTTCCACCTTGGCCTGGTTGGCGCTCTTTTTCTTTCGCTTACTATTTTCGGTTTCTACGAGGCGTAAGAGTTCCGATACCAAGGGTCTCTTTTTATTATCTTGAAAATACTTATCTGCGGCAACATTTACTTTGTTCCCCAACTGAATCATGCGTTGGTCGTGGTCGTAGAGCTCTTGGTAGTTTTCAAGCTTGGACTTCACTTTGGCATTAAGTTTTTCCAAGCGTGCTGCTTCTTCTCTTGCCTTTGCTTCTTCTTCTTTTAATCTAGAACCGGTCTCTGCCATTTTGCTGCGCTCTTTCTGTAGTTTGGCTATCGTAGCATCAAAACGCACTTTGCCCCGCTCTATTTTCTTCTTTGCCTTATTAATGAGCGAGTAGGGAATGCCGTTCTTTTGAGCCACCTCGAAGGTAAAGGAACTCCCTGCTTCTCCCAACATCAATTGAAAGATAGGTTCTAGGGTTCTGCCATCAAACAACATATTGGCATTGCTCATGTGAGGCAGTTCGTTGGCCAAGGCTTTTAGATTGGCGTAGTGCGTAGTAATGACGCCGTAAGACTCCCGCTCATAAAATACTTCCAAAAAAGCTTCTGCTAAGGCGCCGCCTAGTTCAGGATCACTTCCTGTACCAAATTCATCAATTAAAAATAACGTACGGTTGTTGCAACGCTTTAAAAATTGGTTCATGTTTTTAAGACGGTAACTGTACGTACTTAAATGATTTTCAATAGATTGGTTATCTCCAATATCTGTTAATATTTTATCAAAAAAACAGACTTCGCTGCGTTCATGTACAGGAATCAACATGCCGCTTTGCAGCATCAACTGTAGTAGCCCAATGGTTTTTAGTGTGATGCTTTTTCCACCGGCGTTAGGACCGGAAATGACAATGATTCTATTTTCATCGTGCAGTTCAATGGTCTGTGGATACGTTTTCTGGTTGTTACGTTTATTGCTGAGAAACAACAAGGGATGGTAGGCATCTCTCAAATAAAGTCTGTTGCCCTTGCTTAATTTGGGTAGTAAAGCATTGATATCTTGCGCGTGCTTTGCTTTTGCCGCCGTAACGTCAATCTGTGTCAGATAATCCTGATATTCCCTTAAAAGCGCTCTAAATGGTCGTATTTGATTCGTAAGATCGTTGAGGATGCGTTGGACTTCTTCCTTTTCCTCAAATTCTAGATTGTTTAGTTCTCTGCTATATCTTAAAGCCGCTTCCGGCTCTATGTACACAATACTTCCGGTTTTGGAAGTACCCATAACAGTGCCTTTGACCTTTCTGCGGTACATAGCTTTTACGGCAAGTACGCGTCGGTTCTCTACGACCGACTCCCGAATATCGTCCAGATAGTCAGACGTTTGGTAGGTGGCCAAGGCCGAGCCAAAACTCTGGCTGATTTTACCACGCGCATGATTCATTTGTCTTCTGATGCTTAAAAGCGCGTCTGAAGCGTTGTCTTTTACCTCCCCAAAACGATCTATTACGCCATTAATCAATGCCGGAATTTCGGTGTTGGATTCCAGTTGGGCAGTGGAGTCATTAAGTAGCGGGTAATATTCCTTGAATTTTTTGAAGAATTTCTGATGGGTAGCAATTGAATCACATATGGTAGCAATGCGTTTAAACCCCTGTAGCTCTAATGTGGTATTTTCTATCTTCAGTAATTGTAGTTCTGAATTAATAGTGTCAAAGCCGTGATTTGGAATCCTATTATCGCTAATAAAAGACGAAAGGTATTCTGAGGTTTTACCAAGCGCATTTCGCATTTGGGATTCTTCTGAAAATGGGGTGACCCCTTGGGCTGCTTGTTTACCCAATTCAGTATTGCAGCGGGCAGCAACCTGCTGTAAAACCGTTGGAAATTCTAAATCTTGAAGTGTCTTGCTCTGTATGTTCGCCACGTTGTTATTTGCTAGGCAGCAAAGGTAAGGATTGGAGGTGAGATTGGGGAATTTGAAAGGTGTCGTTATTTGGCAATACCCATGGAATTTCCGTTTATGGAAACAAATGTTATGACGCGTTCGTTTATGCAAATTTCAGCACCTAAAAGTGACAGTCCACAAACAACGCTACTCCTTTCCGTTGTAGATGACTACCAAGCTTTTCTAGCGACCCATCCCTTGTGGATAAGCAAAAAATTCAAATTGAGATAGCCACTATGCTTTTCCAGTAGCCATTGTTTTAGACAATATAATCTAAATATTTACTGTGTTCTAATAAGCGATTATCTGGAAATCAATAATTTGATTCTAATAAAAATCAAACTTCCCATAAAAAATAGAAGCATATTCTTAGCCTGTACTGTATTGGTTGTTTTGGTTTTGTCCTGTAGCGCAACAAATAGATTAACCATGGAGTCTACAAAGCCAGTTGTTGTCCATCTATCTTCCAAAGTGAGGAGTATTGGAATTAATGATAGAAGTGCACCTTCCAAAGAAAATGAACCCTTGGATAAAATTTTATCTGCAGAAGGGCTAAACTTGGATAAAAAAGGAGCAGAAGCTGCTATCTCATCGCTTGTTTCCGAGTTCTCCGTAATAAAAAGTTTTGAAAAAATAATGATTATTGAAAGCGTTGAAGAATCAAAAAAGGGTTTAGCTGCTATGCCTGCTTCACTTTCTAGGGAGCTAGTAGAACGCTTGTGCGAAGAAAACCAAGTAGATGTCATACTCTTCTTGGCGTTTTATGATCCGGATACGAAGGCAGATTACAGAATCACCGCCACGAAACTAACCAGCAGCCTTGGAATTGACGTTGATGTGCCAGCCCAGGAAGTTGCTATGGCAACCAATATAGTGAATGGATGACGTATGTACGACCCACATACCAAGGAGGTTATAGACGAACGTTTTTATACTAAAAACATGATGTTTAGAGGTAGTGGAATCAACCCAATAAAAGCTGTATAAGCCATAGCGGACCGCAATGAAACCCTACAAGCGTATAGTAGAAGTTTAGGAATTCATATGCCCAACGCTTGACGCCAAAGTCCGTCCGTATTGGAAGCGATTATTTTGTTCGCGGGACAGATAACTTCAAAATCGCACAAGGTAGGGCGCAAGCAGGTGACTAGTGTGGTTCGGCAATACTTTGGGAAAAAGAACTGGCAAATTCCAATCCAAAAATAGCAGGTAGAGCGCACTACAAAATGGCCATAAGCATAGAAATAAAAGGAGATTAGAACAGGCAATACAGTTCGCATCAAAGTCTTATACCGATTACCATTATAGCATTGCATTAGGCTATGTAAATGTCTTACGCCATCGCGTGCAACAGGGTCGTGTTATGGACCACCAATTGGCACGCTAGCACACCTATTAATACGTA
>JBLHNI010000236.1:0-5145 GCA_047650615.1 Maribacter sp. | reverse complement strand
GTCCCAAACGGCTTTTTTTGTATCTTAACATAATGAAAAAGAAAAGAAATATTAAAAATCTATTTGTTGTTATTATTTGCAGTATTAACCTAGTATGGCTTTCTGGCTGCGGAGCATCCAAAGAGGCACTTTCAATATCTGAAGAGGAAAAAACGGCTTTTGCTTCAGAGGAAAACGAGCCCGTAAGCATTTCGAACGAAGATGTGGAGTATGAAATAACCATCATAGACCCTGGCTTTTTTACTTGGCTAAATTCGGTTGCAAGGCCAGAAGGTTACTATTCTCAAACCTTCTTAGAAAATAGAAACAGACTTATGGTCTTAGAATGGAACCAAAGGGTTATGCAACCCAGCAGGTTTAATCCCGACCTTTATTTAATGCGGATAGACTATCAACAGGGAATTGATTATGGATACGATGTGAATTATAAAATGTATAATTATTTTATTTTTTTCCAGCGCAAGTATAATCAACGCCTAGGCGCTTTTGTTCCTCGTATATAAAAAGTATTTTTGAAGCTTGTAATAAGCTATGAAAAAATTAAAGGAACGTTGGGGTATTTCTAGTGATTGGCAATTATTAGTAATATTTGTTGTGTTTGCTATTACAGGTTCCTCATCTGTTTATGTAGCCAAACCCTTTTTAAGTTGGATTGGAATGGACCAAAGTAATTTTCCCGATGCTTGGTGGGGGCAAACACTGTATTGGCTATTACGTATTATGCTTATATTCCCCTTCTATCAATTGTTATTGGTTGTTTATGGTTGGCTTTTTGGCCAGTTTAAATTCTTCTGGGCTTTTGAGAGGAAAATGCTAGGAAGAATTGGACTAGAGTTTTTATTTAATAATAAGAGTTAGGTTTTCTTTAACATTAAATACTATTTCTTTGATTATTTTCGTGACTTGAAGAGAAAACTATTTTCTAATTGCGTGGCAGTTTTGCTTTTTGCCTTGATGTTATTCAAGGTATCCTCTTTTCATGTGTATACGCATCAAGATAGTGCTACTTCAGATGATATAGAAAATTGTGCTATCTGTGAGTTGTGGATAGAAAATCAGCATTCTGAACTTATATTTACTCCTTTACCCACCAGCACGAAAACTGTATTAAACCTTGAGACAAAAGAACAGGTAAGATTTTACCCTGTTGTTTTAGTATCTTCCTATTTACGTTTTAGTTTCTTTGGCAGACCTCCGCCAAATTCAATTTAGTAACTACTTCCAACCTATTCTGGGGCAATTTTCGGGTTGCCTAAATTAAGCGTAATATTCATATTATGAAATATAGTGTCATACTGCTGTTTGTATGCCTGTGGAGCAGCATAAGTATAGCTCAGGAGTGCAAGTCTATCCTTTTAGGAGAAATTATAGATTTCCATGATAACACACCCCTACCCGGTGCAACAGTCATCATTACAGGAAAAAATAAGCAAACAGCATCAAACAACCAGGGTAAATTTAGGTTTGAAAAGCTATGTGATGGTATTTTGGAACTGGAAGTTTCCCATCCGGAATGTACTTCAGAATTTATAACCCTAACTATAAGTGGAGATACCTATAAAAAAATATTACTCGAACACCATTTAGAGGAGCTTGATGAGGTCAAGGTTACCGGTGCAATAGCCAATAACACATCGTCTGCACAAGAAGGACGTTTATCACTTAAGGAAGTAGAAAAGTATAGTGGGAATAGTCTAGGTGATGCCTTAAAGAGTTTAACAGGGGTATCTTCCTTAAATACTGGTGCAACTATCGTGAAACCGGTAATCCAAGGACTTATGGGAAGTAGAGTCCTAATATTGAACAACAACGTTCGTATGCAGGATATGGAATGGGGAGAGGAGCATGCCCCAAATGTTGATATCAATGCAAATCAAGATATTAGTGTGGTAAAGGGAGCTGCTGCCTTGGAGTATGGTGGTGATGCTATTGGTGGGGTAATAATTATGAATCCACTACCCATTATACGGACAGATTCTCTCCTTGGAAAAATCCAAACTAATTTATTTTCCAATGGTCGTGGCGGTAACATAACCACATCTTTAACCAAATCCTATAATTCTGGATTTTACATCAAAGGACAGGGTTCCTTTAAACAATTGGGTGACCTAGAAACACCTAACTATTTACTTACGAATACAGGTGTCCAGGAAAAAGGGGTATCAATTTCTATTGGTAAAAGAGATTTTCTTCAAGGCTGGGAAGCCTATTACTCCTTTTTTGATTCGGATATTGGTATTTTAAGGGCCTCACATATTGGGAACGTAGACGATTTAATCCAATCGATAAACAGTCAGCAACCTAATAATATAAACGATTTTAGCTACATAATAGAGCAGCCAAATCAGGAAGTGACCCATCATCTTGGAAAACTGAATTATTACAGGAGATTTAAAGGCTTAGGAAAATTAAATGTACAGTACGACTTTCAAAAAAATCGCCGCTTGGAATATGATGTGCGGGTAGGCGCGGATGCTAATAAAGCCTCATTGGATCTAAGTCTTACAACGCATTCCATATCAACCGACTTTCAGTTTGATTCAAAAGATGGTTTAAAAGTAAAAACAGGTCTTATTGGGAGATACCAAATTAATTTTGCAAATCCCGATACCGGTGTTAGAAGGTTAATTCCTGATTATAACAAATATGATTTAGGAGCTTTTGGGGTAGCTGAATACAAATTAAAAGATAATTTAGTGCTAGATGCGGGTATTAGATATGACTTTTCTCGGATTGATGCTAAAAAATTCTATAGAGCATCCCGTTGGGAAGAGCGCGGATATGATGATGAATTTAGCGCTATTATTTTAGAGGATTTAGGCACGCAATTACTAACCAATCCTGTTTTTGACTTTCATAATATTTCTGCTACCGCTGGTTTTGAATATCAATTTGGAAAGGAAACAAAACTCCGCTTTAATTATTCTTTGGCACAACGGGCTCCAAATCCGTCTGAACTTTTTAGTGAAGGCCTCCATCATTCTGCAGCCAGAATAGAGCTAGGCGATTTAAGATTAAAGAGCGAAACAGCCAATAAGGTGTCTCTATCATTAGAGAAAAATAGTTCCAAATGGGGCTATACCCTGGCTCCTTACTTAAATACCATAAACGATTTTATCGTATTGGAACCCACTGCCGTTGAATTTACCATAAGAGGTGCATTTCCCGTGTGGGCATATAGGCAAACCAATGCCCAGCTTATTGGTTTAGATGCATCGGTGTACAATAATTGGAACTCAAACATAAGAACGGACCATAACTTTTCTTGGGTAAGCGGCACTGATATAAGTACCAATATTCCACTAATAAACATGCCTCCTGCAAACTTGAACAACAGTATTTCTTACCGAAATCCGAATTGGAGAAATCTAATTCTAGGATTAGAAAGCATGTATGTTTTTGAGCAAAAAAGGTTCCCACCCAACATCAACGTATTTTCTCCAGAACAACAACAAGAGGTAGAGCTGGTTATCAATACTCCTCCACCAGCCTATCATTTATTGGCACTGGATGCAGAAACATCCTATTCTATTCGGAATAAAAATGATTTAAATGTTGGTCTTCGCGTAACCAACCTATTAGATACTTCCTATCGCGAGTACCTAAACCGGCTACGATATTTCGTGGACGACCTTGGAAGGAATATAAGCTTACGTATTATCTATAATTATTAATTAAAACCAGAAACAAATGAAAACAATTAAACAAGTACAGAAACAAATGAAAACAATTAAACAAGTACAGAAACAAACAAAAATGAAAACAACATTAGCACTGTTAAGCCTTGGACTGATGACACTTTCCTGTTCTAACGATGATGACAACCCTGTTATGGTAAATGAGGAAGAGGTAATCACCACCATGAACATTACGCTTACCGCTGCTGGAAACACAGTTACCTTAAGCTCTCAGGATTTGGATGGTGATGGCCCCAATGCGCCAGAACTTAATGTGACTGGTACCTTGGCGGCAAATACGGTTTATGCAGGTAGTATTAAGTTATTGAACGAAACAGAAACCCCTGCAGAGGATATAACGCTTGAAGTAGCTGAAGAAGATGATGAGCACCAATTTTTCTATAATGTCAGTGGTGCCTTATCCAGCTTTGACTACACCGATGTGGATAAAAACAACAATCCAGTTGGATTATCCTTTACAATAACTACAGGTGATGCTGGAACTGGAATTTTGCAAGTAACTTTACGTCACGAACCTAAGAAACCTAATGATGGTACGTTAGCAGACGCGGGTGGTGATACTGATATTGCACAGAGTTTTAGCGTAGCAGTAGAGTAGTATTTTTTATAGTAAACAGTCATCCCTTACCATAGTAAGAGCATTACTAGACATCGGTAAACTGTATATTTCAGATATCCTTCGGTTTGGATTTTCCTATACCGAAGGTTATTTGTTTCCAAAATCCACTTGGAATTTCTTCATCCCCTTTAAAACCAAGGGTAACATTTCCACTTTCCTCAGGAATGTAATCTGTTTTAAAAATATAGTCCCAAAAACTAAGGCTAATTCCAAAATTCACTCCAAATTTTCCTTGTGGTAACTCATACGCGTGGTGATAAAGGTGCATTACCGGATTGTTGAGCACATATTTTAAAGGGCCCCACGAGATTTTTATATTAGAATGATTGATATGCCCTATGGCAATAGCAATAAAATGAACAATATAGGCCTGTTCTGGTTCAAAACCACCCAAAACCATAACTGCAAGGGTCTTTAATGGTTTATAAAAAATATTTTCCATCCAATGATAGCGAAGGTGTGCGGCGAAGCCCATTTCCTTTACACTATGGTGAATCTTATGAAACTGCCATAAAAATCGATATCTGTGTAATAGTATATGAGTAAACCATTGTACGAAATCCAATAGCACAAAGAATATCAATAACTGTGACCACTGAGGTAATGTGGAAATGGGTAGCAAGGAAAACGAATTTATATGTATGCCTAAAGTATTAAATAGCGCTGCTAAAATTCCGTATACACCACTTATAACAATGCTAAATACAAAAAAATTAAAAAACATATAAAACCCGTCTAACCAAAAATCAGTTCTGAATACAGATTGATTCTTACGCCACGGAAATAAAATTTCCAACCCCCATACGAGTAATGAAATCAAAATTAAAC
>JBLHNI010000235.1:0-5157 GCA_047650615.1 Maribacter sp. | reverse complement strand
CCATCCTTGTTTTGCGTATGTGTTACGTGTTTCTTCCAGTCGTTGGTCGTCATTACTTAGGCCTATTTTCCTAGAAACTACTTTATATCCTTTCATTTTTTTTAAAATATCGGTTTATAATAATCTGTGCTTCTTCTGGACTTTGAGTGCCAAGAAGTAATTTTTTACCCGTACTTAATTCCAGTTGAATACCTTGGTTTCCTTTTACGTTAAGTGCTTTGCCATTATTGAATCCAAATCGGTAGCCCCAGCCGCCATATTCCTTGAGTGGTTTATATTTTCTGGTATGGCAGTTTTTCAAATCGTTCCACGATATTTGTTTGGTGTTCCTGTGAAAAGGGAAAAACCTATAAAAAATACCATGTTCATCAATAGTTGTTTCCAATTTAAAAATATAAAGAATACAAACCGTGAAGCTAATTAGTGCAATGAAGATGACTTGCCCTATGGTGTCATCTGCCGCTACATTGCCCATGCCTTTTTTAAGCATATACCAGTTATAGCAACTAAAAATAATTAAACCTAATAATGATAGATTAATTAATTGAAGCCACCATTGCGTAAATCGTTGGGTCTCGTTAAATACGCGCATGGTTTAGTGGTTTAAAGTTCCCGTGTTAACAATTGGTGCTACATCTTTATCCGAGCAGAGAACTACCATAAGGTTACTAACCATGGCAGCCTTACGCTCTTCATCCAAGGTAACTAGCTCTTTTTTGCTGAGCTCGGTTAAGGCCATTTCTACCATACTTACTGCGCCTTCAACAATTTTATGCCGTGCAGCTACAATCGCTGTCGCTTGCTGTCGTTTTAACATGGCATTCGCTATCTCCTGTGCATAGGCCAAGTAGCCTATTCTTGCCTCAAGCACTTCTATGCCCGCCATAGAAAGCCGTTCTTGGACTTCTTGTTCCAGCGCATCGCTTACTTCGTTAACACTGGACCGCAAGGTAATATCTTCATCCAGCCCTTCATCGGCAAAATTGTCATAGGGATACATACTAGCAAGTTTACGCACCGCAGCATCGGTCTGTACACGCACAAAATTCTGATAATCGTCTACTTCAAAGGCCGCTTTGTACGTATCAGTTACCCGCCAGACCAAGATTGTACTTATCATAATGGGATTTCCAAGCTTGTCGTTGACCTTTAACCGTTCGCTGTCAAAGTTACTTGCCCGTAAAGATATTTTTGTTTTGGTAAAGAACGGATTCACCCAGAATAATCCATTTTGTTTGATGGTACCTATATATTTCCCAAAAAGTAAAAGCACCCTGGAGCTGTTTGGGTTTACTAAGACAAAGCCTGGAATTAGTAGCAGTGCGGCCAAAATCATAAAAGCACCTACATAAATACGAAGGAGTAAAACGCCCCCAATAAGCAGTATAAGTAAAACAAAAAGAATAATGTAGCCGTTTATGGGGCTATGGTTTTTTTCAGTTGACATAATTTATGATATTAAAATGATATTATAAATATATCAATTTAATTTAAATCAGACTAATTTTTATCCACATTGTTAAATTTTTTACGTTTTGTCTTATTAGGGTTTTTGAAAAGTCGCTTAAAAAATCCATCTCTTTTTACGCCTTCACAATTCAGTGCTTCTAATACAGATGAACTCGGGTTTGTAAATTTAGCTTTGGTTATGGCATCAAACTCTTTTTGAGCATTCAGTTTTTGAAGCCATAGTGCGAATAGGGGTAAGGCAGCATTCGCTCCTTGTCCTAATCGGGTATTCTTAAAACCGATTTCATGATTGTCCAGACCCACCCAAGTAAGATGCAGTAGCTTTGGTGTTAAGGCAACAAACCATGCATCTTTGTTGTTTTGGGTTGTTCCTGTTTTTCCTGCAATATCATTTTTAAGGCCATAGGTAGATCTGATTCTGGATGCTGTGCCCGAGTTAACGGTAGATTTCATCATTTCTATCATTAGCTGTCCATTTTCTTCGGAAAATGCCGGTTTGTCGCTTAGTTTAGATTCAAAAGTGGCTAGGACCTTACCTTCATAATCGGTTATCTTTTTAAGAATGATTGGTTTTATGGTTTTTCCTTGGTTTAAATAACTCGTATAAGCCATGGCCATTTCTGTCATTTTAATTTCTCCTGTTCCCAATGCAAGTGAAGGCAGGTTTGGAAGTTTTTCCTGAATCCCCATTTTTTTGGCTTGTTCCAAGACATTAGCGATACCCGTTTTTTCCATTACTTTTACGGCTATGGTATTTACAGAATTACTTAGGCCTTCCTCCATCGTATAACTTAAGTACGCTTCTTCTTTATCTTCAGAATTACTGGGTGACCAGCCTTGTAAATTCTCATAGGCTACCTCCTGTGCAGAAAAATAAGTGCAGGGAGTTATTCCATTTTCCAATGCGGCGGTATACACGATTGGTTTAAAAGTGGAGCCCACTTGCCTTTTGCTCTGGGAGATATGATCATATTTAAACCGTTTAAAATCTATTCCTCCTACCCATGTTAGCACGTGGCCGGTTGTAGGGTCTAAGGAAAGGGAACCCGTATTTAAAAATTTGATATAATGTTGCAAGCTATCCATCGTACTTGCTTCTCTATTTAGGTCGCCTTTCCATGTACTTAAGGTCATCTGTTTTTTATCGGCTCTTAGCTTTTGAAAGATTTGGGTGTCGTTAAGTCCTGTTTTCTTAAGATTTTTATAGACTGCAGTGCGCTTTGCCGCATTCTGAAGAATTTTGCTGTTTTTTAGCCAAGGTGCATTCTTTCCATAACTTTTTTCAAAATCTTCTTGTAACGAACTCATATGTGATACCATAACTTCTTCCGCTAACTGCTGCATTTTATAGTTGAGGGTCGTATATATTTTTAAACCCGAGGTATATAAGTTAAGATGGTTCCCCTTGCTGTTCTGTTCATTTATCCATAGCAGTAGTTGTTTGCGTACTTCTTCTCTAAAATAAGGGGCTATGCCAGCGTTATAATCGTAATCCCTATAGTCCAATTTAAGTGCTGTAGCTATAACATCATTCAATCCTTTTTGGTCCAAGAAACCATTTTCCTTCATGGACTTTAAGACAAGATTACGTCTGTTTAGGCTTTTTTTAGGAAATATTCTGGGATTATAGCTGTAGGTAGCCTTTAACATGCCCAATAGGGTAGCGGCTTGTTCGAGCGATAATTTTTTGGCATTACTATTAAAGAACTTTAGCGCTGCACTTTCAATACCAAAAGTATTGTCGCCAAAAGAAACCGTATTTAAATAGTGGGTTAGTATTTCCTCTTTTGAATAAACAGATTCCAATCGTTTGGCGATGATCATCTCTTTAAATTTATCTATAATTAAATGAGCAGACCGCCTATCTTTTCTTGGGTATAGGTTTTTAGCCAACTGTTGGGTCAAGGTGCTTCCCCCTCCAGAAGAGGTATCACCCATTAGTATGGTTTTAATGCCTACGCGGAGCAAACTTGGAAAGTCTATGCCGGAGTGAGCGTAAAAACGTTCGTCTTCAATGGCCACCAGTGCTTGTATTAAATGATCGGGAAATTCTTGAAAAGAAATAGGCTGTCTGTCGTTCAAATAATATTTTCCTATAAGCACGCTATCCGAAGAAAATACTTCGGAGGCTATTTGATAGTTGAAATTGGATAGCTCCTTTCTTTTAGGAATAGGACCCCATGCCCCTAAATAGATACTGAGTACAAAAATAAAGAGTACGATTGAAAACCCTAATACTACCTTAATGGCAAATTGAAAATAGCGCAGTTTTGTTTTCTTTCGAACTGATTTTTTCTTTTTCATGGATGCAAGTTTTTTATAAAGTTTAAGCCTTTTCAAGTTTTAACACTACCTTAAAATTCGATATGCTATTTTTGTGCAAAATTAAAGCAATGAAAAAGTTTTTCTTACTCTTATTTTTATGTGTTCAAATTACATTTGCCAACGATATGGTCTGGTCTAAAACCGGACATAGAGTGGTAGGGGATGTTGCCGAAAACCACCTTACCAGAAAGGCGAAAAAGGCTATAGATAAATTACTTGATGGGCAAAGTTTGGCCGCAGCTTCTACGTTTGGCGACGAAATAAAAGCAGATAGTTCCTACAGGGAATTCAGTGCATTACATTATATAAATTTTCCGCTGGATAAAAAGTACGGGGATGAAACGCCAAGTGAATACGGGGATTTGGTGACGGGAATAAATAAATGTGTTGCTGTGATTAAAGATGTTCAGAGCAGTCGTGCCGATAAGGTATTTTACTTAAAATTCTTGGTTCATTTGGTAGGAGATTTACACCAACCTATGCACGTTGGCCGTTTGGAAGACAAAGGTGGTAACGATATACAGGTACAGTGGTTTGGTAGGGGAAGCAACCTACATAGGGTATGGGATTCTAATATGATAGATGACTACGGTATGAGTTTTACAGAACTGTCGGATGCCCTTCCTGAACTTACCAAGCAACAACTTAACGAACTACGAAAGGGTACCTTATACGACTGGGTAGAAGAGTCTCAAGATATAGCCAATACGCTTTATGAATCTGTTGCTGTTGGTGAGAAAATAGGGTATCAATATAGCTACAAATGGTGGCCTACGGTAGAGGCTCAATTACAAAAAGGAGGCATACGACTTGCGGTAGTGTTAAACGATATTTTTAAATAAGCGTACCGCTAAGGCAATTATCTTTTTGAAATTTTATTGCCTGTAATCTGTTTTTGTCGGCTGCATTTGAATCTGTCGACACCATCGGTGCGTAATTTTGCATGTTTGGTAGCTCTTCCTTGAACTCTTTTTCGCCACATGCGAAAACTACTAGGTTTCATTTCCCTGCGCATTATTTCAATAGTCTCTTGTTCCGAGATACCGAATTGAAAGCTAATGGCATCAAATGTGGTGCGGTCTTCCCAAGCCATTTCTATAATGCGATCCAATTCCCGGGCTGTAAATTTTTTTTCCATAACAGTACAAAGATACAAAGCATCATTTGATTTGATTTTGGCACGACTGTTGGGCATAAAGTGAATTCGAAAATGAGAAAATTAAGGTACATCGTCGTCATCTTAAAGATAGTTATCGATTTTAGGATAGGCGGAAAAATCCGTTCCCACAGCCGTTTTTTATTTTATAACCCTAAATGTCAGATTTATTCGCTCTCCAATAGCTTTAGTCGTTTTAGGTATTT
>JBLHNI010000234.1:0-5161 GCA_047650615.1 Maribacter sp. | reverse complement strand
GATTATACCCCAAAAGTTATCGCATCCCAAAAAATAAAAAAGTCTGATGGTACCTTACAAATCGATTTGGTGAAGACAAAGGATATCCTTTTCTCCCTAGGGCAGACCAAGAAAGACCAATATCTTGTTGGTTTTGCTTTGGAGACCGAAAATGAACTGGAAAATGCGAAAGGAAAGCTCAAAAGAAAGAACTTGGACGCCATTATACTTAATTCGCTAAACGATAAAGGAGCAGGTTTTGGCGGAACCACCAATAAAATAAGTTTTTTAGATACCAATTCTACAATACAAACGTTTGAATTAAAAACCAAGGCAGCCGTTGCTGAGGATATTTTTAATGAAATCATCAAAAGACGATATGCGTAAGCTTTTATTTTTCTTTGGCCTTTGTGTTGTGTGTACTACCTTGAATGGTCAGGAATTGAATGCAACCATTACTGTTAATGCAGATCAGGTTTCCCAAACAAACCAACAGATTTTTAAAACCTTAGAACGTTCCTTGACCGATTTTGTGAACAAAACAAAATGGACGAATAGGGTGTATAAGTTGAATGAGCGGGTAAACACCCAAATGTTCATTACTATAACGGAGTACGAGTCTGATCGTTTTAGCGGTACCATTCAAATTCAGTCTTCCAGACCGGTTTTTAATGCCTCGTATGAAAGTACAGTATTTAACTATAAGGATAACCAATTCAATTTTCAATATATAGAATTTCAACCTTTGGTGTTCAACGAGAATGTTTTTGAATCTAACCTCGTGGCAGTCGTTGCGTATTATGCTTATATTATTTTAGGATTGGATGCAGATACCTTTGCCTTGGAAGGCGGTACCAATCAGTTCAGAAAAGCACAACAGATAACAACGCAAGCACAGGGAAGTAATTTTGCAGGTTGGAATCAGTCTACCTCAAACAATAGAACTCGATTTGATTTTATAAGTGATATATTATCCAACACCTATAAGGAATATCGTGTAGCTATGTACAATTACCATCGCAAAGGCTTGGATATCTTAGGGGATAATAATAGTACCGGAAAACAGGTAATTGCAGGAACAATCAATCTCTTTCAGATTATAGTCAATAGAAGGCCAAATGCCTTTTTGGTTCAGACGTTTTTTGATGCAAAATCAGAGGAAATTCAGAATATATTTTCAGATGGGCCTAAAGTAGATATCGTTAAGTTAAAGGAAACTTTAAACAAGGTAGCGCCTTTTTACTCCGGTACATGGAACGATATTAGTTACTAGCCCCTTTTTTCACTTCAGAATATAGAGTACCTTTGTGCCACTAAAGTATTAAAGTGTGCTATCTAACCTTTCGATTGAAAATTACGCGTTAATAGACAGCTTAGAAGTTGATTTAGCTTCTGGTTTTACGGTAATTACCGGGGAAACCGGAGCAGGAAAATCTATCTTGCTAGGTGGACTTTCTTTGGTGCTCGGTAAGCGTGCAGATCTTTCTTCTTTGCGTAATAAGGCCCAAAAATGTATCGTAGAAGCATACTTCTTAATAAAGGATTACGGTCTTCAGCCTTTCTTTGATGCTAATGATTTGGATTATGAAGAAACTACCATAATACGCAGAGAAATCTTACCTAGTGGTAAATCGAGAGCGTTTATTAACGATACACCTGTAAAGCTAGATATTCTTTCTCGGTTGGGAGATCAACTGATAGATGTGCACTCGCAGCACCAGACAATGCAATTGACAGAGAACGATTTTCAGTTTAAATTGATTGATGCTCTCGCAAACAATAAAGTTATACTTTCTGACTACGCAAATACTCTAAAATCTTATTCTGCTGTTCAAAAAGAGTTGAACGACTTAACGGAATTTCAGCATAACGCTACCAAAGAACAAGACTATAATACTTTTTTATTGACAGAATTGGAAGCTGCTCCGTTAAAGGAAGGAATTCTTGAAGAACTGGAAACCCAATACGAGCAATTGAATAACGTAGAGTTGATTAAGGAGGAGCTATCCAAAGGGGATCAGCTTTTGAACGATGATGAGATTGGGGTACTCTCCTTAATGACTGAAGCGCGATCGTCACTTTCAAAATTAGCAGGTTTTGGAACCCAGTATGCAAGCCTATATGAAAGAATGCAGTCAGTTTTTATAGAATTAGATGATGTAAACACAGAATTAAAGGCTTTCCAAGAGGCTGTTGAGTCTGATCCTGGACTATTAGAAGAGGTAAATACAAAATTACAACTCCTTTATAATTTACAAAAAAAGCATGGGGTTTCAGAAATTTCCGAGTTGATTGCAATCAGGAACCAACTTTCGGATAGCCTTTTTGAAACTGCGAATGTGGACCAGAAAATAGCATTGAAGACTAAGGAACTGCAAGAGTTAGAATCTTCGTTAGAAGAGCGAGGCGTACTGCTGCGCGAAAAACGAAACGGGGTGGTACCACAATTAAAAAAGCAATTAGAAGCTGACCTGTCCCTTTTGGGAATGCCCAGTGCTTCTTTTCAAATATCCTTAAACCCTACGGATAGCTTTAAGACGAACGGGATGGATGAACTCTCTTTCTTGTTTACAGCGAACAAAGGTAGCTCGTATGGAGTACTTAAAAAAGTTGCTTCTGGTGGGGAATTGTCACGTATTATGCTGGTTATCAAAGCGATTTTGGCTAAGTACGAAAAGTTGCCGACCATCATGTTCGATGAAATTGATACCGGAGTGTCTGGAGAAATTTCGAATCGTATGGCAGATATTATGCGAGATATGAGTGCAGAAATGCAGGTTTTCTCCATTACACACCTTCCGCAAGTGGCATCAAAAGGGCATCATCACTTTAAGGTATATAAAACAGAAGAGAACGAAGGAACACGTACCAATATGAAAAAACTGGTCCATGATCAGCGCGTGATAGAAATTGCCCAAATGCTTGGAGGCAAAGAGCTGTCAGACTCTGCAATGGCCCATGCTAAGGAGCTATTGAACTAAATACACATATTTTAAATATCTTTGAATAATAATTCCAAAATTTTAGTAGTACCAGCATGACATATAATTTATTAAAGGGTAAAAAAGGAATCATATTTGGGGCATTGGATGAAAATTCTATCGCTTGGAAAACAGCAATGAGTGTGCATGCAGAAGGGGGTACTTTTGTGTTAACCAATGCACCTATTGCTATGAGAATGGGACAGATAAACGAGCTGGCAGACAAAACAAGATCTCAAATTATTCCTGCGGATGCTACTAGTGTTGAAGATTTGGATAATTTGGTGTCCCAAGCTCAGGAGATTCTTGGTGGTAAGCTAGATTTTGTTTTGCATTCTATTGGAATGTCAGTAAACCTAAGAAAAGGAAGGGCGTATACCGATGAGAAATATGATTTCACGGCAAAAGGGTGGGATGTTTCCGCATTGTCTTTTCATAAGGTAATGCAATCGCTTTACAAGGCAGATGCCATGAATGAGTGGGGTAGTATTGTAGCGCTTACGTATATGGCCGCGCAACGTGTATTCCCTGATTATAATGATATGGCCGATAATAAGGCGTATTTGGAATCGGTAGCTCGTAGTTTTGGGTATTTCTTTGGAAAAGAAAAAAGGGTACGGGTGAATACTATTTCTCAATCTCCAACGCCTACAACGGCAGGACAAGGCGTAAAAGGATTTGACAGTTTTATTAGCTATGCTGAAAAGATGTCTCCTCTTGGGAATGCCTCCGCACAAGATTGTGCCGACTATACGATTACGTTATTTTCTGACTTAACACGTAAAGTAACTATGCAAAACCTTTTTCATGACGGCGGTTTTTCCAATACGGGTGTGAGTCAAGAAGTGATAGAGAAATTTTAGTAGTTTCTAGTACGCAAAATCTAATAATTAGGGGCTTCAATAATTGATATAAAAGTAAAAATGAAACTATCTTTTTCTTTTATTATACCTGTTTATAATAGGCCTAACGAAATAAGGGAGCTGTTAGAGAGTCTTACAAGTCAGACCTTTGCAAAAAGTTTTGAGGTAGTTATCGTAGAGGATGGCTCTACGGTTTCTTCGGCAGATGTGATTTCTGAGTACAAATATGCCTTGGATATTTCTTATTATGAAAAACTCAATTCTGGTCCAGGAGATTCCAGAAACTATGGCATGCGCTTGGCAAAAGGCAACTATTTTATCGTATTGGATTCTGACTGTATTTTACCCCCCCAATATTTGGAACAGGTGGAGAAGAGTTTAGAAAACGATTTTGTACATTGTTATGGAGGCCCGGATGCTGCACACGATTCTTTTTCGGATATTCAAAAGGCCATTAATTATGCCATGACCTCTTTTTTGACAACTGGAGGCATACGTGGCGGAAAAACAGCAGTAGATAAATTTCAGCCAAGAAGCTTTAATATGGGAATATCTAAAGAAGCTTTTGAGACTGTTGGTGGGTACGGAAACATCCATCCTGGGGAAGACCCGGATTTAACCATTCGTATTTGGAACAAAGGGTATAACACCAAATTAATTCACGAAGCCTTCGTATATCATAAGAGACGTATTGATTGGCGTACCTTTTATGTGCAAGTATATAAATTTGGAATGGTACGACCTATTTTGAACAAATGGCATCCTGAAACGGCAAAGCTCACCTATTGGTTTCCAAGTATTTTTTGCTTGGGGCTAATTACAGCTGCGGTCTTTGCAGCTTTTAGTATTTTCTGGCCTATTGCTTGCTACGGTGTTTATTGTTTATTACTTTATGTGCATGCGTTTTTGAAAACTAAAAGCCTAAAGGTTGCCCTATTAGCCCTATTTGCTGCGATAGTTCAGTTTGTTGGTTATGGCTATGGTTTTTTAAAATCTACTATATTCATTACATTTAAAAAGAGTGTACCTCAAGATATATTTCCTAACTTATTTTTTAAAACTAACTCTTGATTTTGATTATAGAGCGTATAAAAACCGGATTAAAGAAGCGAAAAGTAAAGGTATTCTTGCTTTTCCTAGTATTTTCTGGACTCGCTTGGCTCATCAACAATTTATCACAATCATTTGTAAGTAATACTATGTTTATGTTAGAGTATGTAAATACACCACAGGAGCTTTTGCTGAATAAAAACCCAAGGGCGACTATAAATGTTAGACTAAAAGCGGTAGGTTTTCAATTCGTAGGTTTCGAAATACGAAAACGCAAGGTGCAAATAG
>JBLHNI010000233.1:0-5167 GCA_047650615.1 Maribacter sp. | reverse complement strand
AACAGTTCTATACCGCCTTAAAATTAGAAGGGGTAGAAACAGCTATGGTTCGTATTCCTGGTGCATCGCATGGCATTGCAAACAGACCAAGTAATCTTATTGCCAAAATTGCAGCCATACTGGCTTGGTTTGAGAAGCATAAAGAGTAAGAGCTACTAACATTATCTATAAAATAGGCCGCTCCCCACTAAGACTGAACTCGTTAGCGCTATTTATACCAATACAATTGGAATCAGAAAAATTTAGTTTACCCATATATCAAAATAGAAAGAATAACATTAGCTTATTCTTTGTTCTTATATTTTCCAAGCTGCTGTATCTCAGACGACGTTGGACTCTCTTTACCCTGTGTGGGAAGATAAAAACAAGCCAGATTCTACACGCGCAATGGCGTTTACCGATTATAGCTATGAAGAAACCTTCAATAGCCAACCCGATAATGCTATCACCCTTTCTAATCAGCTATATGAGTTTACTAAAAAAAAACGGCTATGAGAAGGGCACTTTTTTTTTGTTTATACTCACAAAAGGAAGTAGTTTATGGTGCTGGTACAAATAACCTTTGGTCTCCATGTTGTACTTCAGTATAATCCCTAACTTTAGCAACCTTAGAATATGTAAAACACCCTGTGATGAAAAAGCGCCTTGTACTTTCCTTTTGTCTATTATGTTTTACACCACATTCGTTCTCGCAGGAGTTCGGTGTAATGACCTATAACATCAAATACGATAATGTAAACGATACGGTAAACAATTGGAACGACCGTAAAACAGCGATGGTGGCTTTGCTCAAGAAACAGAATCCGAAATTTATTGGCATGCAAGAAGTGCTACACCGGCAGCTCATGTATCTTGATAATGCGCTGGAAAACTACACCTATATCGGTGTTGGGCGCGATGACGGGAAGAAAAAAGGCGAGTACTCCCCTATTCTGTACAATCCCAATACATTTAAACTCTTGCAATCCAATACCTTTTGGCTTTCAAAAACACCCAATAAAATATCCGTTGGATGGGATGCGTCTATGGAGCGTATTTGCACCTATGGCCTTTTTGAAGACACAGCAAGTAAATTAAAAATTTGGGTATTCAACACCCATTTTGACCATATTGGTATTGAAGCTAGGAAGAATTCCGCAATACTTATCCTTGAAAAAATAGCAGCTCTAAATACAGCTGACTTCCCAGTAGTGCTAATGGGCGATTTTAATTTAACCCCAATAGAAAAACCTATCCGTTTGCTAGAAAACAAGTTAAAAGATGCGCTAAAGATTTCGCAAACACCGCTAGAAGGTCCAAAAGGAACGTTTAATGGTTTTGGTGTAAATGCCCCTATGGAAAAACGTATCGATTATATTTTTACCAAGGGATTAGCTGCAGACAAGTATCAACACATTGATGAGCGGTTACTTAATGGAAAACATATATCTGACCATTTACCCGTTACCACGATTCTAATACACCAATAAGTACATGTATACACCTAGTCAGTATAAAAACGAAGACATTAATGAGATTAAGGAATTCATCCGTCAGAACAGTTTTGGCATTTTGGTGAGTCAGGTCGATGGAAAACCCTGGGCTACACATATTCCATTAGAGCTGGATACAGACGAAAACGGCGCAGATATTATCGTTAGTCATATCGCGAAAGCAAATCCGCAATGGCAATCTTTTTCCGATACGAAGGAAGTGTTGTGTATTTTTAATGGACCACACAGCTACGTTTCCTCCTCCTGGTACCAAGCCGAAGAAGTCCCCACTTGGAACTACATAGCAGTACACGTATACGGAACACTTAGAATAATAGAGGAGCAAGCGGTTATAGCCTCCATGCATAAACTGGTAGATAAGTACGAACAAAATTCGGAATGCCCCATTTCAATTCATAAGCTCTCTCCTAAAACAATGCGTCAGGTAAAAGGAGTTGTTGGGTTTCAAATACAGATTACGGATATACAAGCAACAAAAAAATTATCGCAAGGTAGAGAAGAAGATCATCCTAGGATTATAGAGGAGTTAGAAAAACAAGACCCACGGGCAATTGCAGTGGCTAAGGTTATGAAAACAAACAGAACAAGATAATGCATAAAACCAAGCATTTCTTAAGCTTATATGTACTCCTATGGTTGATTACAGGTATCACAATTACCATCTTATTTAGCAGCAGTGATCGCAGTTTTTGGGAAAGTGCACAGTTTTTTTTTGATATCGCTTTAAACCGTAAATTTCTTATAGGTTTTCATCTTGTTTTTATTCTTTGTTATCTACTCCTTTTAGCCATGCAACACTTTATTATAGTATACCGAGACAAAGGAAAACATACATTTTTCAAGCAGTTTGGCTATCGTTTTGTGTTGCCTATTTTCATAGCCGTAATAGGTTTTAAAACCCTTATTTATGCTAATTCATATGAGTTGAACGATTATCAGTGGGATAGTTCTGTAATGAATACGAATGGGATAGTCAATAATTTACATAAAACCGATAAGAAACAACGCGGTATGAGCGTCTTTGGATGGTCTGAGGATAATACAGAAGCAATTAATAATCTTATTAAAGCAAATGTAGAATGGGTCGCCGTCATCCCGTTTCTATACCAAGAAGATGAAAAAACCAAAGTTATAAATACACCAGACTTTCCAGACCAATATAGCAGAAGAGACTCTAGCTTCATCAGTACCATAAACACCATTCATCAAAAAGGGCTAAAAGTACACCTAAAGCCACATCTTTGGATGAGCAGTGGTTGGCGTTCGAATATTACCTTAGATACTACCAGCGAATGGGACAAATGGTTTGAATCGTATCGTATAAATATGCTTAGGTATGCAAGAATGGCTGCAGAGACCAGTACCGAATTGTTCTGTATTGGTACAGAGCTCAGGACTTCTATAAAAGTACAGCCAGAAAAATGGTTCCAACTTATTCTGGATATTCGTAAAATTTATAAAGGAGAAATCACCTACGCCGCAAATTGGTACGATGAATATGAACATGTTCCTTTTTGGAGCGAATTGGACCATATTGGTATTCAAGCCTATTTTCCCTTAACCAAAAATTCAAGTCCTAATTTGGATAACATTGAAAAAGGATGGGACAAACACCTCAAGGATATGCAGCTGTTGCACGAAAAATATCAAAAGCCTATTTTATTTACAGAGGTAGGGTATAAAAGCGAAAGTCAGGCAACGATTAAACCTTGGGAGTGGAGCTCTATTCTAAGTCCGTTGACCAAGAAAAAATCTGATAGAACGCAGCAATTGGCCTACGAAGCACTTTTTAAAAAAACCTGGCATCAACCTTGGCTTTCTGGTATTTATATTTGGGAATGGAATAATCATAGTACGGCAGAAAGAGCAAAAACTAATTTGGACTTTTCACCCCGTTTTAAACCTGCTGAGAACACCATTGCAAAGTGGTATGGCAAAGATACTTCCTTAAATTAACGACATTAGCACTATGAACACAAGAAGAAACTTTATCAGAAAAACGAGCTTAGGAGCCCTTGCTCTTGGGTTTTCAAATGAATTTATTTTTGCCAATGCAAATAACCTACTTGAAAAGGATCTAAAAATTTCCCTTGCCCAATGGTCACTAAACAAGGCCTTTTTTGGTGGGGATTTGGATGCGGAGAATTTTGCTGCTATAGCAAAAAATACATTTGACATCAACGCTGTAGAATACGTGAATTCATTTTATAAAGAGCAGGCTAAGGATGAGACTTTTTGGTCTATCATGAGAATGAAGGCAGAAGAAAATGGCGTCCGCAGCTTATTGATTATGGTAGATGAAGAAGAAAAATTAGGAGATTCGGATACTGTTAAAAGAAAAAAATCGGTAGAAGATCATTACAAATGGATTAACGCAGCAAAAATACTAGGATGCCATTCTATTCGCGTAAACGCTTTTGGAGATGGTGCCCCAGATGCACTGGAAACCGCATTGGTAGATGGGCTAGGCCAACTAACAGAATACGCCGCTAAAGAAAATATAAACGTACTTCTAGAAAACCATGGCCTACACACTTCAAATGCCATGTACATGGCAGGTATAATAAAGCAAGTAGATAGCCCCTATTTAGGTACGCTGCCAGATTTTGGTAATTGGTGCCTAAATGCCGAATGGGGCGGCACAAGTGAATCCCAGAACTGTACCAACATATACCCACCCGATCAAGGCTTAAAAGAATGGCTGCCTTTCGCCAAGGGGATAAGTGCGAAGGCTTATGATTTTGATACCGAAGGAAACGATACCGTTGTAGACTTCCCTAAACTACTTAAAATGGTAAAAGAGTCCGATTTTGACGGCCATATTGGTATTGAGTATGAAGGCGAAGGCATGAGCGCCACAGAAGGCATAAAAGCAACCAAAGCCTTGATTGAACGTGTTTGGAAGACGGTTTAGCGCTATGTATTGACATGAAAAATAGGTGAGGATAGGATAAAATTGGCAATATTCATTTATGCTATACTACTGCGTAAATTGAAGTGCTATAACCCGCTTCAACCTTCTTACAACTTGTTACGTTTAAAGCTTACAATTAGCTACTATTCTAATACTAAAGTTTGTACTTTATTTAAAAAATATGATTGAACTAATCAGAACAAATTCAGAAAATCTACAATTTAAAAAGCTAGTACAATTATTGAATTCTGATCTTGCAAAAAGAGATGGAAATACTCATTTTCTTTCTCAATTTAATTCTATTTCCAATTTGAAATATGTCATTTTGGCCTTAAAAGAAGGGGAATCTATTGGGTGTGGGGCTGTCTCCATGTATGATTCTAGTTCGATGGAAATTAAACGAATGTATGTTTCTCCCGAAGTTAGAGGCCAAAGAATTGGAGAAAAAATTCTCTCTGAATTAGAAGACTGGTCTAGAGAACTAGACCGTTTTAAATGCATACTCTTTACAGGTTCTAAGCAACCTGAAGCAAGTAAACTTTATCAAAGAAATGGATACTGTCGAATTGAAAAATATGGTAAACTAAAGGATATTCCTGACAGCCTATGTTTTGCAAAGGATTTATAGTAAAAAAACGAACGTTTAATAAAGAAGTATAGAGCTCAGTATATAAGTTCATATCTTTAAAGTCAACAAAAATAGGATATTTATGGATGTTTTTAAAGGTCGAAACCTTCTAGAGTTTTCTGATCGGTTCAA
>JBLHNI010000232.1:0-5184 GCA_047650615.1 Maribacter sp. | reverse complement strand
TGTATCTCGTTGATTGGGTTTGCGTCTGCATCGTCAATATTAATTGCAATGGCGCTACCATTGTCTATTGAAATGTTCCCTGCCGTCCCGTCTGTCGCGATGTCCTGGTTATCAGTGTTTATTTGGTTAAGAGGAACTTGTAGCGTACCCAGCGCATCTGTCAATTCAAGATTTAAACCATTTACTTCAAAGGTTTGGTTTAGTTCGTCATCCGGTACGCCACCGCCTGCTGCTACTACGGTGTCATCTACATATTTTTTAGTAGCAGCATCTTGAGGTAGGCTAGGGTCTGCTAAATTATTTATAGTAGTATCACCTGCGCTACTTCCAACTGTCAATATATTTGTCAAGTTTAAAATTGAATTGAAATCCACCCCGGTACCGTTTGTAATATTCAGAGTATTACCAGTTAAGCTTAAATTTTGCTCATCAGTATTTACTCCGCCAAGTATTGGGGTCAAGTCTACCCCTGTACCATTAGTAATATTTAAGGTGTTCCCTGCTAGGCTTAGGTTTTGCTCATCAGTATTGGCCTCTCCCAATATGGGAGCAAGGTCCACACCTGTGCCATCGGTTATGTTTAGCGTAGTACCCACAAGACTTAAGTTTTGTTCATCTGTATTCACACCTCCTAAAATAGGTGTCAAATCAACTCCAGTTCCACCACTAATGTTAAGCGTGTTTCCAGCAAGCCCTAGATTTTGATTATCTGTGTTAGTATCTCCTAGAATCGGACTTAAATCCACGCCAACACCATTTGTTATATTCAAGGTTGTACCAGCTATTGTTAAATCTTGTTCATCTGTATCCACGGTACCAGCCGGTAAGTCTACAAAACCACCATCTGTCAATGATATACGGGTACCTGCAATAGTTAATTGCTGTTCATCCGTATCTACGGTTCCTGCAGGTAAATCAACAAATCCACCATCTGTCAATGAGATACGGGTACCTACAATAGTTAATTGCTGTTCATCCGTATCTACGGTTCCTGCAGGTAAATCAACAAATCCACCATCTGTCAATGAGATACGGGTACCTACAATAGTCAACTCTTGTTCATCCGTGTTATCCAAATAACCTACCAAATTCACATTGTTTCCACCTGTTATCTCTAATAAGTTACCATTCAGATTTAACGTCTGATTATCCGTTCCCGTTCCCGTAAGAGAAGACACATCAATAGTGCCGGAATTGCCGCCTTCAACATCTATCCGTAATGTGTTTCCGTCTACAGCACCGCCAAGGATATTCTGATTGTCCGTTCCTGGATTATTAAAAATCCCTAGGGCTACTCTTCTCTCAAGGCCAGATTCTATGAGTACCAGATCGTTCCCATCCAAAACGGCGCTGGTTAAGGTTTCATTCTGATTATCGGTATCGGCATCTTCAAAGATATGATCGGCAATATCCATTGCGTTTTCTGCAATATCCAAAGCCACTTCAATCGTCAAATTACTGGCATCACCCCACTGAACGACACCAAATTCATCTGTAATTAGAACTTGCTCTGGAAGGGTGTTGGCGATGTCCGTTGGGAGAATACTCCCGTCTGCAAGCTCGGACGTGCCAACGGAATTATCCCTAAGCTCATTCGCACTTACAGAATCATTCCCTAATTTGCTTTCTCCAATAGAATTATCTTGTATATCATCTCCATTAATGCCGCCATCTACTATGTTCTCACTTCTAATACTATTCTGAGCTACTTCTAGATTAATGGTCCCCCCATTATCTACAATGCTAATAGTGCTTGCAATATTTTCAATAGGGTCATTGGTGAGGCTAAAGCTTACCGCATCACATAAATTAATCCAATTGGTGCCGTTGTAATAATGCATGCATTCCGTATCCGTGTTGTAAACTATACCACCTCTTTGAGGCAATATGGCCTCCATGTCTAAAGTACTTACTCTTGTGATGACTAAAACTCGAGAACTACTTTCCAGTTCTAATAAAGAGGAGGGATTTATATTTTGCGGATTGTCGCCTATTTTTACTTGTCCAAATGTAACCGTAGGGCTCCACAAGAAGAGCGCGAAAATTATAATTACTGGTTTCATAATAAGGAGTATAACTTTAAAAAAACTACCTAGACAAAAATAGGATTATCTCTGTGTTCACCTAAGAATAGGGAACAAAATATTATGGTATTCAGATAAAGTGAAGACAAAAATCGTTGAACTGAATTTGTTTTTTAAACTCCTTTGCGATAAGATCTATTTTTATGCCGATATTTATAGAAGCTTCGGAAATTAACAAAAATTTATTGGTAGCGGCTTTTATAATACGGTAACATATCCTTTCTTTAAAGATTATTAAATAAATAATAACACTATTTAGATGAAAATAACAAAAATCCTATTCGCATTCGTTCTGGTCATGTCTGTTTCTTTTGTTACAGGGCAAGACGATGAACGAAGGCTATTGATGGGGAAAGTAATCTACAAAAACATTAATGTAGCCAACGAGTATGTGATCAATTCCACTTCAGAAAAAGCTACGGTTACGAATGAGGAAGGTGAATTTGCTATAGAAGTAAAAGTAGGGGACGAGTTGGCTTTTACGGCTGTAAACTACCAGTATAAATTGATACAGGTGACACAGGAAATATTGGATAATAACCGGCTTGTGGTTACCGTTAATGAAAAGGTGACCGAGTTGGATGAGGTGGTGATAAGCCCAGACGATCCGGATCGCTTTATGAAAGTTAAAAACGAAGAATTTAAAGGCTTCGAGTATGAAATAGACCGCACCTCAGGCGTAGAAAACGTAGCGATGTCAGATACGGATAGGGGAATGCAAGATGGTGCTAATTTCGTAAATATTTTTAGGGCGCTATTCCAATCAAAGGATGTTTTGCCAAAAGATGGGCCTAAACTAAGAGTGAGTCAGGTATTACGACAAGTATATGATAACGAGTTTTTTGTATCGGACCTGAGTATACCAGCAGATAAGATAGATGCATTTTTGTTTTACTGTGACGTTAGAATGCCTGCTACTACCTTATTAAAAAAGGAAAACGAATTTCAGCTTATAGATTCCTTGGTAAATCACAGCAAGACGTTTCTAGCGGAGATAGATGAAGAGTAACTATTTTTGTTGTATTTGCTTTGTGTCGGCTGTTGGTTTTTCCCAGACCGGCCCTAGCAAAACAATGGAAGGCAAAGTGGTTAGTGCAGATGGCGATGTGGCCGCTACGCACGTAATGAATATTTCTACAAATAGTGCCACCATTACCAATAGCAGCGGTTTTTTTGCCATTCGAGTGCAACGCAATGACACTTTGGTATTTTCAGCAGTGCAGTTTAAGAAAAAGGAGCTCATAGTAACGGCCGATTTGATGGATAGTGCTTTTGTTTCTGTACCCTTGGAAGATGAATTGACAGAGCTCGACGAAGTTGTAGTTACGCCCTATAACCTAACCGGAGATATTTCAAAAGACATACGCACCTTGACAATGGACCCTGTAGTAACGGCAGAGTCTTTAGGCCTTCCCAATGCCCACGTCCGTATTCCAACAAAATCGGAACGGGAGCTTTTTGAGGCTACTTCAGGAGGCGGATTACTGCCCGTAAATTCAATTTTAAACGGAATATCTGGCCGTACTAAAATGTTGAAGGACCGTGTGGTACGAAATAAATTATACGATAGAACAGAAAGAGTCCGGGATTTTTATGCCGACTCTTTATACTACACCCAGCTAAGGATCCCCGAGGCTAAAATTGATGATTTTCTCTATTTCTGTGAAATTGATGCAAGGTTTCAATATTTGGTAGATGCGCATGATGTTCTAAAAATATGGATGTATATGGAGAAGAGAAGCATAGCATATCGAAAAAATAACAACTTAGAATAAGCCCTATCTTTAGTATAGGGTCTGCCTTAAGGTGTACACACCATTTATTTAAATAAAAATGAAAAAAGTTTTTTTAATACTGTTATTGCCTATGTTGGCTTTTGCAACAGTGCATAAATTTTACATAAGTGTTACCAATGTAAGCTATTCCGAAAAGGATAATGCGCTACAGGTGACCAACAGGGTTTTTATAGATGATATAAATGCTGTTTTAAAAGAACGCTATGATATAGATGCTGCACTTGGTAGTGATGAAGAGTCTGCCTTGGGGCAGGAGTATTTAGAGAAATATATTCGCTCCAAATTCCGGATTACGCGAAATAGTGAAACTGCAGATTATACGCTGCTTGGTACTAAATATGATGCGGATGTGATTATCCTGTATGTGGAAGTTCCCAAGATAAACCTCCGATCTGTTATCAGTATAGGGATAGAGAATGAAATTCTGACAGATTTGTTCGATGAGCAGCAAAACGTTGTGCATTTTAACGTAGCTGGTAAAAAGAAAAGCTTTGTTCTCTTAAAATCCGATACTAAAGGAATGTTAAATTTGTAACATTTAGTAAGAAATCCTTTTAAAAACTTTAATTTTCAACCACTAAAAATAGTATGTAAAATGAGAAGAATTCAATCCACTTTTGCTTCGATTTTATTTTTGTTCGCCGCAGTTTCGGTTGCGCAGGAAGCAGGACAGAAAGAGAGAGCGCCAGGGCATTCCAACCAAAGTAAGTTTAAACAATTATACGAGGAGTTCGCAACTCCAAATACCTACCGTTCCGCCTCTGGTGCTCCAGGGCCCGACTACTACCAGCAGCAGGCAGATTATGTGATGGATATTCGTTTGGATGACGAAAACACAAAAATCTATGGCGAGGAAACCATTACGTATACCAACAATTCTCCGGATGCACTGTCATACCTATGGGTTCAGTTGGATCAAAACGTTAGGGCTAAAGATGCTAAGGCACTCTTAAGGAATGGGAGCGCAATAAAAGTGGAAAATACAGTTGAAGACTTCGCAAAGAAGTACCTAACGGCTAGTTTTGACGGTGGTTTTAATATTGAGAATGTGAAGGATGATTCGGGTAAAGCACTGCCATACACTATCAATCAAACCATGATGCGTATAGACCTTCCTATGGTTCTCCAAAGTGGGAGCCAGTACTCTTTCTCTATCAAATGGAACTATAACATACCCGATCATACCGTTAACCGCGCCAGATCTGGGTTCGAGTTCTTTCCTAAAGATGGTAACCGAGCTTATGTGATTGCCCAGTTTTTTCCAAGAATGGCAGTTTATAGTGATGTAGAGGGATGGCAAAATC
>JBLHNI010000231.1:0-5236 GCA_047650615.1 Maribacter sp. | reverse complement strand
TGAAAAATACTTGAACAATGCTGCTCCTACCGGTTATGAGTGGGAAGGGCAGAAAATATGGATGGAGTACTTAAAACCGTATGTAGATACTTTTATCACTGATACTTATGGGACGGCTGTAGGGGTAATAAACCCAGAAGCCAAATATAAAGTGGTCATAGAGGGGCATTCCGATGAAATATCATGGTATGTGAACTATGTCACGGATAATGGTTTGCTGTATGTGATTCGTAATGGTGGTAGCGATCATCAGATTGCACCTTCTAAATGGGTAAACATTCATACTAAAAATGGGATTGTAAAAGGTGTTTTTGGCTGGCCAGCCATTCATACCAGAAAAGGCCCTAAAGAAGAAGCACCCAAATTGGATAATATTTTTATAGATATAGGAGCCAAAGACAAAGAGGAAGTAGAGAAAATGGGAGTTCATGTTGGTTGTGTAATTACATACCCAGACGAATTTCAAGTACTTAACAAAAATAAATTTGTATGCAGAGCTATAGATAATAGGGCTGGCGGTTTTATGATTGCAGAAGTTGCAAGACTGCTTCATGAAAATAATATCACCTTACCTTTTGGCCTTTACATTACGAACTCAGTGCAAGAGGAAATAGGATTACGTGGGGCTGAGATGATTACTCAAACTATAAAGCCTAATGTTGCCATTATAACAGATGTATGTCATGATACTACAACGCCTATGATAGAAAAGAAAACGCAAGGACATACAGAAATGGGTGCTGGGCCCGTAATTTCATATGCACCAGCGGTTCAAAATAATCTTAGAGAACGTATTTTAGAAACTGCAGAAGCCAATAATATTCCTTTTCAGCGAATGGCAGCCTCTAGAGCTACAGGGACAGATACAGATGCATTTGCTTACAGTAATGGTGGTGTTGCCTCGGCATTAATATCACTTCCATTACGTTATATGCATACCACTGTAGAAACGGTTCACAAAGATGATGTGGAAAACGTTATCCGATTGATATATGAAACGCTATTGACTATAAAAGAAGGGGAAACCTTTAGCTATTTTGACTAAAATTAATTTATGCTCTTTCTTGTCGAAAGGGCATTTTTTTTAATATGGATGAACTCCTAGACATATTAGATACAGATGGTAACCCTACCGGAACGACAGCAATGAAGTCCAAAGCACATCGTTTTGGACTTTTTCATGCTACGGTACACATCTGGTTTTATACTTCGAAGGGAGAATTACTATTGCAACAACGAGGTAAACACAAAGGAACCCATCCCCTACTTTGGGGTGTATCCGTAGCGGGACATATTGGTGCAGGAGAGGAATTAGAGGTTTCAGCCATGCGCGAAATAGCAGAAGAAATTGGATTAACAAGTAAAAAAGAGCTACTTGAAAAAATAGGCATTTTTAAATCGGTTCAGAAACACCATGAGCACTTGATAGATTGCGAATTTCAGCATACCTTCCTTTGTGAGCTTTCTTTGCCATTACATCTACTTAAAAAACAGGAAAGCGAAGTGGAGGACTTAAAACTTATGTCAATACTGAATTTTGAAAAGCAAATACAAGGGAATAAAACGGCTCAAAAGTATGTGCCTCATGAGCTTTCCTATTACCAAGATGTCATCAAATCGATAAAAGAAAGATTATAAACTTGAAATAAAATCGCCCATAGCGCTCATATCGTATGTTTTCTGTTCACCACTCTCCATATGCTTGACCACAAATGAACTGTCTTTTAATTCTTGGTCGCCTAAAAACACTACAAAAGGTACATTTCTATTATTCGCGTATTTAAACTGCTTCTGTATTTTAGCATTGGAAGGATAAACATCGCTTTTTATTCCCGCTTTTCTTAATTGGGTGACCAATTTTAAGGAAGCAAGTGCCTCCTGTTCCCCGAAATTCAAAAAGAGCACATCTAAGGACTTTTCCAAGGCTTTGGGAAAAAGGTCGAGCTCTTCCATCACCAAATAAATGCGGTCTAAACCAAATGATATGCCTACGCCGCTTACATCCTTTAATCCAAAAATACCGGTAAGGTCATCATAGCGTCCTCCACCTCCAATAGCACCTATAGAGACACCATCTGGAGCACTGACTTCAAAAATGGCTCCTGTATAGTAATTTAGACCTCTTGCCAGGGTAACATCTATAGTCAAACGTGCAGATTGTAATTCTAGTTCGGAAATACTTTCTATAATGTAGCGCAGTTCAGCCACCCCTTTAGTGCCTTCTTCTGAGTTTTGGAGCAATGCTTTCAACTGTTCCAATTGTTGCGAATTGCTACCACTTAGGGTAAAAAGGGGGGCGGCCTTTTCAATGGCAGTATCGGAAATACCCTTTTCCCGCATTTCCTTTTTTACGCCTTCTTCGCCTATCTTGTCCAGCTTATCCAGTGCCACGGTAAAATCTACCAACAAGTGTTTGGCACCAATGACTTCGGCGATTCCCGCTAAAATCTTGCGGTTATTCAATTTTATGGTAGCTCGGGTTAATTTTAAATCTGTAAAAACAGCATCATACAATTGCACCAATTCTACTTCTTGTAAAAGGCTGTTAGAGCCTACCACATCGGCATCACACTGAAAAAATTCTCTAAACCTTCCTTTTTGTGGCCGATCCGCGCGCCATACGGGCTGAATCTGATAACGTTTAAAAGGAAAATCGATTTCATTTTGGTGCATAACAACATATCTAGCAAAGGGCACTGTTAAATCGTAGCGCAAGGCTTTTTCAGAAATTTTAGGAGCTAATAAACCTGATTTTTTTGAACTATAGGTGACATCATCTACCTTACTTAAAAAGTCACCTGAATTCAATATTTTAAAAATAAGCCGATCACCTTCTTCCCCATATTTACCTAATAAGGTATCAGAGTTTTCAAATGAAGGCGTTTCTATAGGCAGATAACCAAATGTTTGGAAATGCTTTTTTACGACATCAAAAATATAGTTCCGCTTGCTTATTTCTTGTGGAGTAAAATCACGTGTCCCTTTGGGTATCGATGGTTTCTGTGCCATGTATATGTTTTAACACCCCAAAGTAGTTCTACTCAACTCAACTACCGATGAAGTGGTTTTTCTAAATGATATTAACAAAGATAGTTTTCCCCTTAGTCCCTACCAAAATAGGAGCGATTTTGTTTCTAGCTCGCTGTTTTACCAGTTAGGATATGCAGATGAATTATAGAATACTACTATTGTTTTTTAAAGAGTAAAAAAGGTATCCTTTCGGAGCTAAGGAGCCTTAGGAGCTTCAATCATAGATTGAAACCACTGGTACAATTCCCCTTTAGTAATTACCGAACCTTGTTTTATCAACTGAAACTTATCTAGATTCTTTTCCTCTGTATAAGCTTTAGAAGCTGTCATGTATTCCACAAAGTCCGACTGCCAGTTTTTCTTGAACCAGTCGAAGCCTATTTTGGTTGTTAAGTCAATCTTTGGATTCATGACCTTTACAGCGATGAGCTTCATTTCCTTATCAGCCAATTGGAACAGATGCATCTGCTGGTCGGAGATATTTTCCAAATAGGCAACCTTGTTCAGCACGCCTTCCCAAATAAGATCACTGAAGACATCCAATTCATCCTCGGCAACTTCTGGCGTATCCTGTTTGATTTTAGCCCACTCCTCCCCTGTAATAGATTGTGTAGCCAAAAAATTAATGAATTCTGACTGTAACTCCTCTAATTGTTCTTTTGTAAGTCGGATGTACTTCATAAGTATATCAAAAAAAATAAGCCCTCCAGTTAACTGAAAGGCTTATATGTTTAAAATATTTAAAATTACTTCTTTTCAGCTACTACCTCAAAAGGGAAGTCTACAACCACCTCTCTATGCAGTCTGATTTGTGCATTGTAAGGGCCTGTTCTTTTAACAGAACCACCTAATATGTTAATAAACTTCTTATCAATATCGTGTCCTTGCTTCGCAATGGCAGCTGCCAAGTCAGAAACAGTTACAGATCCAAAAAGTTTATCTCCAGCACCAGTTTTTGCGCCAATCTTTAATTCCAATCCTTTAAGGGCATCGGCTACTTTACTAGCTGCATCGACTACTTTCTTCTCTTTGTGTGCTCTTTGCTTCAGGTTCTCTGCCAATACTTTTTTAGCTGAGGAGGTAGCCATAGCGGCCAACCCGTTAGGAATGAGGTAATTTCTACCATATCCGTTCTTCACACTTACTATGTCGTCTTTAAAACCTAAGTTTTGTACGTCTTCCTTTAATATAAGCTCCATGATTCTTTTCTTTTATTTTAATAAATCACCAACGTATGGCATTAAAGCCAAGTGACGCGCTCTTTTTACAGCTTGCGCTACTTTTCTTTGAAACTTCAAAGAAGTTCCCGTAAGCCTTCTAGGTAATAATTTACCTTGCTCGTTTACCAATTTCATAAGAAAGTCTGCATCCTTGTAATCAACATATTTGATTCCGGATTTTTTAAACCTGCAATATTTCTTTTTGGTGTTGGTTTCAATATTTAATGGAGTTAAATACCTGATTTCCCCATCTTTCTTTCCTTTTGCCTGTTGTTGTAATGTTGACATAGTACTTAAGCTTTAGCGGTTTTATTTCTTGTTCTTCTTCTTTCTGCCCATGATACTGCATGTTTGTCCAATTTAACGGTCAAAAATCGCATTACACGTTCATCTCTCCTAAACTCTTGCTCATAAGGTAATACTACCTGACCAAGGTCGGTGAATTCAAACAAGTGGTAAAAACCACTTTTTTTGTTTTGGATGGGATAAGCCAATTTCTTTAGGCCCCAATTTTCTTTGGAGACCATTTTGGCTCCATTCTTAATTAAGAAATCCTCGAATTTCTTAACTGTTTCCTCTATCTGTACATCAGATAGAACGGGATTCAAAATGAAAACAGTTTCGTAATGGTTCATATAAATTTTGTTTTAAGGAGTGCAAAAATAGCCATTATTTTAAAAGTAAGTATAAGAAAACTAAAGAATCTTCGTTATAGATAGGAAGAATATATAAATTGAACAAACAAAACCATAATCTATTATCGTTGCCAGCTACACAATTTACACTACATTGTTTACATCTTTTGTTGCATTTTGTCGTGTTTTTACAGTTCTTTGTCGATGATTTAACCCCACAAATCAGCCCTTATGAAGTTAAGAAGTATTATCGTTGACGACTCGTCCATGCAAAGGATGGCCGTCGCAAAGTTGGTGAACAACCATCCCAACTTAGCCATGGTAGCGGAGTATAGTAATGCTATTGAAGCT
>JBLHNI010000230.1:0-5238 GCA_047650615.1 Maribacter sp. | reverse complement strand
TTGAACCGATCAGAAAACTCTAGAAGGTTTCGACCTTTAAAAACATCCATAGATATCCTATTTTTGTTGACTTTAAAGATATGAACTTATATACTGAGCTCTATAGGTCTTTATTTATTTTTGCCTTAAGATGTTTTGCAGAAGGGGAAGACCAACTGCGCTATCGGTTTTGATTGGAAAGAAAAGAAAGGATAGGTGCGAAAATAAATTCTTTGGAATAGATTGTTCGGTTTTAGAAAATGGGAAGTTTGATGGTGCTTATAATAAATAACTTATAATTGATATAGGGTATGATAGATAAATACCTTGACAGTAATACGAGACGGGTCTATATTATCCTTAATATACTGTACAAGTTGTCCAAAGGTGTTATCGTTAGAAAATTTCAGAATCAGTTGCATGTAGATATTTTGCTCTGAACATAAAAGGTGAGCCAACGCTGTAGGGGCAAGCAATAACTGTTTGTCTTCCATTTTTTTAGAGATAGACCTAAATACAGATGTATCTAATTTCTCAAAATTTGAACTATGCTCGTAACCTTCTAAACCTGAAGGTAAAAGGCCCAAGTTGTCATGGATGCTATCAAAATCAACTTTAAAATCATATAGCAAGATGGTTCCGTTGATGGTGCTTACCCGTATGGTTTCGTTCAGTAAGGCCTGACTTTTTCCATACCACCAAGCGCCTGCATAGGTGCAAATATCAAATATTTGATTCGAGAAGGGTAATTTGTTATTCGCCATCAATTGGTAAGTGATATTATTTTCTATTACCGTTTGGGATAACATCTTTTTATTAGGGTCTACGCCAATTACTTCCTTACAGAAAAATTTTAGAGCTATTGAGGAAGCACCTGTGCCACAACCAATATCCAAGCCATGTTCAAATTCTTTCTTACCAAGGCAACTGCGTAATATAGGCTCGTGTAGCTGAGGTCTATAGGCTGCATAGTGTAAGGCGGTTGTTTTGTCGTATTGTGTAGCCATTCGCTAATTTATTTCGTTTCTCTAAATTAAGTATTTATAAGTAGGAGAAGAAAGAAATTATGTAGGCTAAACAGAAAAGAGGAGCACTAGTTAAGGACAACACGTATTAGCTTTTATCTAAAGGTATTTGACTAAATCCCTCGGTTAACCTTGATGATTCCCCTTATTTGTTTTAGTTTTTTGTAAGACTAGTGTACCCCGCAATATACTTAGCGGTTTCGTTTAGCACCTGCTTTTTATATAGAATATTTCCCTACGAATATCATTAAGTTATATGTGTTCATAAAATACAAACAGAATCATAGTATAAAATACATCTTACTATTCATTTTAAACACACCATTTGTTATGAGTCAAACAAATGTTACGATAGTAGAACTCAAAGCACTAAATTTTTGGCTGGCCAAGTCCAAAAAAACAGAAGTAAACCCTAATACAGTACCTAAATCTCAATCATACATTAGCGCTCAAAAACGGCAAGTATTCTAATTCCCTCTTTTATTTAGGTTTAAGCCTACCATGTTAGGGCGCAGCTTTTGTGGGGTTTATTGCACAACTAATTAGGGATTATATGTTCTTGTAAAAGCATCTGTAAGTCGGTCTACAGTTAAAAGAAGGTTTTGAGGATTGGATGGTTGCCGCTAACCAATACTAACGTGCTAGTGACTATGCTTACAATATTGAAGAGGAAAAATATTAGGAGGTTTATAAAGCGTTTCTGGAATACGCCATTCAAGAGGGTATCAAAAGTAGTTTGTATTATTTAAAAATGGTGTGTTTTATGTTTCCGATTACTACCGATAGTTTTCTATCATCAAAAATTTACAAATGCGTTTCACTTTTCTAATCCTCTGTGTTTTTATGCATATTTCTACTGTTTCACAAGGTTTGATGGCAGATTTTCATCAAGTAATTGAAGATAAAAACGGTTTTCCTCTAAAAGATTGGGATAGCGATGAGATACGTTACTTGCGTCCATAACCTATTCTCATTTTGGAGGATGTTGAACGCATTTGGTGCGCTATTGCATCGTTCGATATAACACATGCTCTCAATTTTAAACTAAACAGTATAGGTGTCGAAAAAGCGAAGAAATTCAGTCAAAAAAATAGTCTGGTTAAGGTGGCACTGGTTCTAGAAGATAGAATTTTGCAGACCAAAACTATGAATATGTTCAGTACGGATATGTTCTCGGTAGATGGCTTTGAAAAAAAACAGGCAAAGGCATTACGCAAATAATTAAATAAAGCTAAGATGTATAAAGCAGGGCAACACTATTTATTCACAAACAAAGACTTAGTTATTTTTAAGAACAAAGCTGTTAAAGATGGTACAGTATTCTATTAATACGAAGGCAGATGCAGATGCTTTTATGGGAAGAGAGACAACACCAATACTCAGTTCTCCTGTTGTTCTGTTAATCAGGATATCTTGGGTAGATTCCAGGGTATAGCTAAGCTCGTCGTTATTGCTGTCGGATGCTTGCACGGTTCCAATCACAGTTCCTATTGGCGCATGCTCAGCGATTTGAAATATCGGGCTCGGAATGCTTGGCGTGCTATTTATAGTGTCATTTTTTATATCATCAGTATCGTTGCTGCACGATACGATTTAAAGTGGTGGCAAAAGAAAAATCAACTTCTTCATCTTTAGGTAGGTTTTGCCGGTTACGTAATTTCCTACCGCAAATTATAAGACCAAGTATGTGCTTTGGTGCAGGATATCAAATTTATTTTTAAATGTCTATGATTACAAAAGCCCTGCTCTTTCAAGTAACGCTTCAACCTTAGGTTCCGCTCCACGAAATCGTTTATAGAGTACCATAGGGTTTTCTGTACCACCCTTTGATAGCACGTGTTCCTTGAATTTAGAAGCTACTTCTTTGTTGAAGATTCCTTTTTCCTTAAAGTAAGCGAATGCATCTGCATCTAGTACTTCTGCCCATTTGTAACTATAGTAGCCAGAGGAATAACCCCCTTGGAAGATATGGGCGAAAGCTGTACTCATGCAAGTTTCTGGTGTGTCTGGATACAAATTAGTACCAGCAAAGGCCTTTGTTTCGTATGCTTTTACATCTGTAATAGTTGTTGGGTCGGTTCCATGCCATGACATATCCAAAAGTCCGAAACTTAGTTGCCTTAACGTTTGCATACCTTCCTGGAAGGTGGCTGATTCCTTTATTTTACGAACCAATTCCATAGGAATCACTTCTCCTGTTTCGTAGTGTTTAGCAAAGAGTTCTAAAGCTTCTTGTTCATAGCACCAATTTTCCATTACCTGTGAAGGCAGTTCAACAAAATCCCAATAAACTGATGTTCCCGATAGGCTGGGGTAGGTCGTGTTTGCTAACATACCGTGTAAGCCGTGTCCGAATTCGTGGAACAAAGTGGTGACCTCATTAAAGGTTAAAAGTGATGGTTTTGTATCTGTAGAAGGCGTAAAATTACAAACGTTGGATATCTGCGGACGTACATTTTCGCCATCTTTTTTCCATTGCGATTTAAACGAAGTCATCCAAGCACCACCGCGTTTTCCTGCACGAGGATGGAAATCGGCATAAAAGATAGAAATGAAATTCTTTTCTAAATCATAGACCCTGTATGTTTTTACCTCCTCATGGTATTTGTCGATATCGGAAACTTCTTCAAACTGCAAGCCAAAAAGCTTTTCGGCTACTTCGAAAACACCGTCAATAACATTTTCTAATTTAAAAAAGGGTTTCAGTTGTTCATCATCCAAACTGAATAATTTCTGCTTTAGCTTTTCGGAATAATAACTGCTGTCCCATTTCTGAAGCGAATCGATACCATCTAAGCCTTTTGCAAATTTTTCTAATTGTTTGAACTCCCTTTCCGCTGCGGGTTTTGCCTTTTCCAGAAGCTCGTTTAGAAATGAATGGACTTTCTCCGGAGTTTCTGCCATTCGTTCTTCCAAAACAAAATGCGCATGGGTTTTATACCCTAATAAGTTGGCTCGTTCGTGGCGTAATTTTGCAATTTTTAGCACGTTTTCTTGGTTGTCCAGTTCATCCCCTTTAAAGGATTTACTACCAAAAGCCATAGATAGTTGTTTCCGTAACTCCCTATTCTTAGCGTATTTCATAAAAGGAATATAGCTGGGGTAATCCAAGGTCAATAACCAACCTGTTTCTTTTCCCTTCGATTTTGCCAACTGTGTAGCAGCTTCTTTAGCACCTTCAGGTAAGCCGTCTAAATCATTTTCATTAGTGATGTGCTTTTCATATTTGTTCGTTTCTGCTAATATGTTTTCACCGAATTTTAATTGTGATTTGGAAGCTTCCGTATCTATTTTCCGTAGGCGTTTCTTTTTGTCTTCGGATAGATTTGCTCCGTTGCGACTAAAGCTTTTGTAACGTTTTTCAAGTAGGGTATTTTGTTCCACAGATAGATGTAAGGTATCCTTTTGCTCGTAAACGGATTTTATCCTTTTGAATAATTCCTCATTCAACGTAATATCATTACCAAATTCTGAAAGTAGGGGAGAAACCTCTTGCGCTATTTTTTGAATTTCTTCATTCGTTTCAGCAGAATTTAAATTGAAGAATATGCTTGAAATCCGATCTAATTGTTGGCCAGAAAACTCTATGGTTTCAATGGTATTTTCAAAACTGGGCGCTGCTGTGTTAACAGTAATGGCGTCAATTTCTTCTCTCGCATCTTCAATTGCTTGTAAAAAGGCAGGTTTAAAATGCTCATTTTTAATTTTTGAAAAGGGTGCCGTATCAAAAGGTGTAAGTAGTGGATTCATGAAGGAAAAATGAGTTTATTATAAGGAATTTGTTTTCAAGTCTATTTCAAAAAGAATAGCCATAGTGGCTTAAAAATAGTTCACTATTTTTACTAATCGAAAACTGTTTATTATTTACCGTTAATTGATTTCGCTCCATCAATTACCTTTTGTTTCAATCCTTCCTTGTAAAGGATAATTTTATCCAGAACACATTTGTCAGAGCTTCCGATAATTTGTGCTGCAAGAATACCTGCATTTTTTGCACCGTTTAAGGCAACGGTCGCAACAGGAACTCCACCCGGCATTTGAAGAATTGAGAGTATAGAATCCCATCCATCTATAGAATTACTACTTTTTACAGGAACACCGATTACAGGTAAAGGCGACATAGAGGCTACCATACCTGGTAAATGTGCCGCACCACCTGCACCTGCGATAATTACCGAATAGCCATTGGTGTGTGCATTCTTACTAAAATCAAAAAGCTTTTCCGGTGTGCGGT
>JBLHNI010000229.1:0-5247 GCA_047650615.1 Maribacter sp. | reverse complement strand
TTTTCACCAATTCTTGCCAAATTTCATCAAATTAACCAGTGAGTTCTTCAAAAATTCACCTTCGAATTGAATAAAAAAGCATCTAAACTGTAAACAAATCTTAGGTCGAACTCAGGTTAGAACATAAATCCCTTTTTAAAGGTAAAAAGGTTTTAACTGAATTGACATTTAGATGTATTTTGTTCTAAATATATTTTTGAATATTATCAACCATTTACATTTTGATTATTCTTTTATTAACTCAACATAGGGTTGGTGATTACAGATAAGATAAAACCATAAGCTTAGCAGCGTTTAAAATTAATTGCTTTTTTTAAGATTAAATTAAGATCCTTGTAATTTCATTCCGTATAGATTTCTGTGATCTCAGCATTAAATTTTTTTCGTATAACCCGGCGTTTTAATTTGAGCGTAGGAGTTAATTCTGCATCGGCACCATCTTCGTGAAATGGAAGCCAAGGGCTAGAAATGAGCTTAAATTTTTTAATCTGTTCCACATGACTGAACTCAGGATTGTATTTATTGACAATCTTTTGGTATCGCTTTAGCACTTTTTTATGCTTTATAATTTCATTCAAAGTTGTCCAAGGTATTTCTTTTTTCTCGCAGTAACTTTTCAGTGCTTCTTCGGCGGGAACGATTAACGCAGAAACAAATTTTTGTTTATCGCCAACAACCATCATTTGTTCTACTAAAAATTCTTCTCGTAATCTATTTTCTATAGGTGCCGGAGCCACATATTTCCCCCCCGATGTCTTGAGTAACTCTTTTTTTCTATCTGTAATTTTTAAGAATTCGCGACCCGTGGGTCCTTTTACCAACTTTCCAATATCTCCTGTCCGGAACCATCTCTTTCCGTCAATCTCACAAAAAACTTGAGCGTTGATTTCATCTTTTTTATAGTAGCCCGTCATCACATTTGGCCCATACGCCAAAATCTCACCTTCATCATCTTTATAATCACCTCCCTCTTGATCTATTAACAATTCAACACCTTCTATAATAGGTCCGGCTGAACCTAACATAGCTCCATCTGCTTCCATGGTATTTATAGTTAACGTTGGTGAAGTTTCTGTAAGTCCGTAGCCTTCTCGAATAGGGATTCCAGCGGCGCAAAAAACACGCATAATTTTCACCGGACAAGGAGCAGCGCCGGTTACAATGATTTTTACATTGCCGCCCAAAGCTTCCCGCCATTTACTAAAAATCAATTTGTCTGCAATACCCCATTTAAGTTTATTTCCAAAGGATAATTCCTGATTTAACTCGTAATCATCTGTTAAACTCAATGCCCAAAAGAAAAGCTTCTTTTTGGTTCCGTCTAACAACAAACCTTTATTGTAAATAGCCTCATATATTTTTTCAAGTAGTCGAGGAACGGTGCTAAAAGCTGTTGGTTTTACAACTGCTAAATCACCTTCGGAACCACTTAGATTATCTGTTCCTGTAAAATAAGTCTCACAGCTTTTATAGTAATACACCATAGAAACTGCACGCTCAAAAATATGACAGAGAGGTAAAAAGCTTAAAACATTATCTCCTATATCCGTAGTTAATACAGCAGCTGTTTTATTAACAACATGCATTATATTTGAATGGGTTAGCATAACACCTTTCGGGTTTCCAGTGGTACCCGAAGTATATATTATGGTAATTAAATCCTCTCCTTTTATTTCAGCTTTTATTTTTTCGACCTCAGCTTTATGGTCCATATTGAATATATCTTCCCAAAATGGTTTTCCTTCTTCTTTGTCAAAAGTATAAATATTGCCAAAACCGGGTACGTTTTGTTTTGCTCTAGTTAGTTTATCATATAAGTCGCCACCTCCACAAAAAGCTATTTTTGCCTCCGCTTCGTTTAGGATGTATTCATACTCACCAACACTAATGGTTGGATATAATGGAACGCTCACCAAACCAATCATCTGCATAGCAAAATCCATGATCATCCATTCAGGTCTATTCTTATAGATGACCATCGCCACTTTATCACCTCTTTTTAAACCTAAACCTAAGAGTCCTGAAGCCGCCTGTTCGGATGCATCAACTACTCCTTGAGAACTATAGCTTTTCCAATTGCCATTGGTATCTCTACCATTGAGGGATTTTTCTAAAGGATATTTTTCGAGCTGATAATCCAATAAATCAAAAAGTCTGGTCATTTGTTTGGTCTTTTAATTAGAGTTTTAATGTACAACTAATACAGGTGTGTTTCTTCTAAATTTTGCTTATTCAAACATTAAACTTAAAAATTCTGCCGCGCAAGCAGGTTTTTTAGAGCCTTCTATTTCAACGGTGCAGTTCCAAGTAATTTTTAATCCGGTATCTCCGTAGTCTTCGATATTGGAAATACTACCAACGAGTCGCAGGCGACTATCAACTAAAACAGGACTCGGAAAACGGACTTTATTCAAACCATAGTTTACGCCCATTTGAGTAGATTTTACTTGAACCAACTCTTCTAACATTTTGGAAATTAAGGACACTGACATAAAACCGTGAGCAACGGGTTTTTTAAAGGGAGAGTGTTTTGTAGCCTTTTCAACATCTATGTGAATCCATTGAAAGTCTCCCGTGGCTTTCGCAAAATCGTTAATCATTTCTTGAGTAACGGCCATCCAATCGCCTTCTGGAAGTTTTTTTCCTTCCAATTTACGAAACGCTTCAAAATTTTTGAGTGTTAGTTTTGCCATAATTTTATCTTGAGGTTCCTCCATCAATTGTTAAACATATTCCTGAGACAAAACGCGCCTCATCAGAAGCAAGATATAAATATCCATAAGCGATATCGATGGGTTGGGCTACAGTTCTTAATGGAATGCTAGCCTTGATAGCCGCAAAATGTTCTTCGGGAATCTTATCAACCATATCGGTCATTGTAAATCCGGGGGCAATAGCATTTGCTGTAATGCCATATTTACCTAGTTCTACAGTCCATGTTTTCGACATGGCAATAACTCCTGCTTTGGTTGCAGCATAATTTGTTTGTCCAAAATTACCCCGTAAACCTACATTAGAAGCAGCACTTACAATGCGTCCATATTTGTTTGCTTTCATATACGATGCCGCTGCTTGCGTGCATAAAAATACTCCTTTTAGGTTCACCTCTATTACAGCATCAAACTCATCTTCGCTCATTTTCTCAAGGGTTCTGTCTCGCGTAATACCGGCATTGTTGATAAGGATATCTAGTGTACCATGTTTATCATTTATTTCTGCAAAGAGTGTTTCTATTGCAGATTTATCAGTTACGGAAACAGCATGGAATTCTGCCTTTCCTCCATTGGTGTTGATTGCGTCTGCGACCGCTTTTCCTTGTGGTAATAGGTCTACTATAATTACAGTAGCACCTTCTTTGGCGAACAACTCGGAGATTGATTGACCGATTCCTCTTGAACCACCTGTTACTACTGCTATTTTATTTTTTAGTCTCATACTATACTTATCATTTTAAATTTGAACAATCAATTTTCCTTTTACCTTTCTATCGGTCATTTCTTTTAGTGCTTTCGAGGTATCTGCTAAATCATAAATCGCATGAATATGCGGTTTTAACTTTCCTTGGGCGTGCCATTGCATTAAAGTCATCGTATTTTGCATATTTGCTTTGAAATCCCTCATCGCGAAAGCCCCCCAAAATACACCAACGACAGATGCCCCTTTTAATAGGGGAAGGTTCAAGGGTATTTTAGGAATGTCTCCTGCCGCAAAACCCACGACCAAAAATCTCCCGTTCCAAGCGGTACCTCGCAACGCTGCTTCTGAATACACCCCGCCAACTGGGTCATAAACGACATCGACACCGTTGCCTGCGGTGATCTCTTTTATCGTAGCCTTTAAATCTTGTGTGGTATAATTTATAGTTTCATCTGCACCATATACTTTACAAAGCGCCAACTTCTCATCGGTTGATGCAGCTGCGATTACTTTAGCGCCCATCAATTTTCCTAATTCAACGGCGGCGAGACCGACGCCTCCAGAAGCACCTAAAACCAACATTGTTTCTCCTTTAGTCAAACGACCTCTATCCTTTAAAGCATGGTATGAAGTGCCATAAGCCATTAAGAATGAGGCGGCAGTTGGAAAATCCATTTGCGTAGGTTTTGGGAAACAAGCATTTGCAGGCACAAGAACTTCTTCTGCTAGCCCGCCATGAGCTACGAAACCGAAAACTTCTTGTCCCACTTTTAAATGAGACACGCCTTCTCCAACTTCCTTTACAACACCAGCAACATCGCTTCCTGGTGTAAATGGTAACTCAGGTTTAAACTGATACAATCCTTGAATAATAAGGGTATCCGGGAAGTTAAGTCCACATGCTTTTACTGCTACTAAAACCTCTTTCGCTTTCGGTTTTAGATTTTCTACCTCTTCCAAAACTAAAGAAGATGGCGGACCGTATGCTTTACATCGTATTGCTTTCATGAATTAGACTATTTTATTGACTTCGTCAAATATTTAATTTCCTACGCAGTCAGGAATCTGTTGAATATTATTTTTCATTTTCTATTATTCAATTACTTTCAATACCAGTTTTCCCATTTTATCTCCTGAGAAAAGTCGGTTATAGGTTTCTGGGAAATTCTCTATGCCTTCATAGACGTCTTCGCGGCTTTTTAGTTTTCCTTGAGTCATCCATCTGCCCAAAATCTGAGCGCCCTCTTCATATCTTGTTGCGTAATCAAAAACAATCATTCCGGTCATACTCGCTCTATTTATCAGCAACGATAGATAATTACTCGGCCCTTTAATAGTGGCTTTATTATTGTATTGCGAAATTGCACCACAAATAACGATTCGTGCATGCATACGCAATCGTGTAAGTGCTATATCTAGAATCTCACCGCCAACATTATCAAAATAAATATCAATTCCTTTAGGACACTCTTCTTTAAAACGAGTGGCTACATTTTCATTTTTGTAATCAATACATGCGTCAAAGCCCAATTCATCAACAACATATTTACATTTGTCAGGTCCACCTGCAATACCTACGACTTTACATCCTTTTATTTTTGCGATTTGCCCAACAATACTTCCTACCGCACCAGCTGCACCAGAAACCAATACCGTATCTCCTTCTTTCACTTTACCAACTTCCGTAATTCCAAAATAAGCGGTCATACCTGGCATTCCCAAAGTACTAATATAAATAGGTAAAGGTGCTAGTTTAGGATCTACTTGGTAAAATCCTTTTCCGTCTGTAACTGCATATTGCTGAACACCACCGGTGCCTGCAACATAGTG
>JBLHNI010000228.1:0-5277 GCA_047650615.1 Maribacter sp. | reverse complement strand
TTTAGATGCTACTACGGTATTGTCTCGTAAAATTGCGGAGTTAGGTATTTATCCAGCTGTGGACCCATTGGATTCTACTTCTAGGATTTTAACAGCAGAAATTTTGGGTGACGACCATTACGCTTGTGCGCAACGTGTGAAGGAGTTATTACAACGGTATAAAGAATTACAGGATATTATCGCTATCCTTGGTATGGAGGAATTATCCGAAGAAGATAAATTAGCCGTAGGTAGAGCAAGACGTGTGCAACGTTTCCTATCACAACCTTTCCACGTGGCAGAGCAGTTTACGGGGCTTAAAGGTGTGTTGGTAGATATTAAGGAGACAATAAAAGGGTTTAATATGATTATGGATGGGGAATTAGATTACCTTCCAGAATCTGCTTTTAACCTTAAAGGAACTATCGAAGAAGCTATAGAAGCTGGAGAGAAAATGTTGGCTGAGGCATAAATTTAGCAGGCAGGAATAGTTTACAGTATTTAGTACTGCCAACTATAGCTGCCTACTGCAAACTAAAAAATATGTATTTAGAAATTGTATCGCCAGAAGCTACCCTATTTACGGGAGAAGTGACGTCGGTAACCGTACCCGGAATAAATGGTGAGTTTCAAATGTTACAAGGTCACGCAGCTATTGTTTCTTTGTTGCAAGAAGGTAATGTTAAGGTAGAAGGAAAGGTTGTTTTGGAGGAAGAACACGAAGGAGCGTTCACGAAAGATGCTTCAGGAAAGACGATACTTGCCATTACCAGCGGAACAATAGAACTTAAGGATAATAAGGTAATTGTGTTGGTAGATTAAAGGCAACTAGCCCCTAGAAGATGGAGCTAAAAATAATAGCAAGACCCCAAAAGTTGATACTGAACTTGTTTCAGTCTCATCCTTTGGGGTCTTCTCTTTCAGTCTATTTGGAACCCTAGAATATCTCCAGGCTGGCAATCCAATTCCTTGCAAATGGCCTCCAAAGTAGAGAATCGAACTGCCTTTGCCTTACCAGATTTTAAGATGGACAGGTTAGCCTCGGTAATTCCGATAGCTTCGGCCAGTTCTTTACTTTTCATGTTTCGTTCTGCCAATACCTTGTCCAAGTTTACGATGATGCCCATACTATATCGTTAGGTCGTTTTCATTCTGAACACGCACACCTTTCTTAAATATATTTGTTAAAAAGAGTGCTACAATTCCAAATATGATAAGAAGTATGAGGTTATGAATATCCCGATAATTTTCCTTTTGCATAATAACATAATGAACTAGGAGATATAAAGCCGGACCTACGCCTAAATTTAGCACAGTAAAGTAATGAAGGTTTTTAATAGCTTGGTGATTAAATATCACATCCTCCTTAAGTGCTTTGAAAATATCGGAAAGCACAAAAAAGAAGATAGTACTAAAAATGAGGGTTAGTGAAACAGTAAGGATGACATTAAATTGATAATCACCTTTCATAAACGTTCCGATAAGAGGAATGTCAATAAAGTATCGGCCGTTTTCTTGCCTAAAATTTTCTGTCAAGAATGACACATCGTAATAAACAACCGAAAGCAAATTGAAAATTGATAGACCTCTAAAAAGGTAAAAAAGGATATGGGAAAGGGATTTTGGGCCGAATATGTTCATAAAACTACTGTTTATCAATAACAAATATATAAAAATTATTGATAAACAATAATAAAAAATTGTAATTCAAAGTTTCTTGCTTAAAAGAAGCATTGTTTACAAGCCTATATATCGTTTTGAATTGTTCCTGATAAGCCAAAATCTATCTGTCGTTCCGCCTAAGTACTATTCGGACTAGAGGAGTAATAGCTTATTCAAAGCACACCTACATAATCTGTAGTATATTTAATGAGAAAATAGAAGCTAAAACTATTACAAGCCCAACCATTGCTTTCTTTGTTCCAACATCTTTTTGGTAGGAACATTGGCTGTTTTTTCTAAAAGAGTAATCGTGTAGTTCGGATCCGCTTTTAGGATAGTAGAGGTGCTTAACCTTTGGCCATATCTTTCAAAATTTAAACGTATGGTGTCACCCACTTTAAAGTGTTGCAGATATGCCGTAAACTTCTGATTTTTGGGTAATGGCTGACCGTTAATTTGGGTAATAGCATCTCCCTTCATTAGTTTTGCATTGTACGAAGGCGAATCCTTAAGCGGATTACTGTTAATAAAGCCATGCCCATCATTCTTAATGGTTACGGAAGCGCCGAAATAGGATGTGTCTGGGTTTTGAGCAAGGGAGACGCCGACATTGGAAAGTAGGTCTTGGTAATTTGGCATTTGACTTTGGTAAATGTAGTTGCCGAAAAACGTATCTGCAAACGTATCTCCTGCATATATTCCCAAGGTTTTTTGTAGGTCTGCTATTGTGTAAGATATTTCTGTTTTACCATACCTTGTCCAGATCAACTTCATGTAGTCGTCTAAATTGAGTTCTTGTTTTCTAAGGGAAAGGTCTAGCGCCAAGCCAAGCGCACTGCCATAGGAATAATAAGAAATAAATGTATTCTCCCTGTTTACAGGGTCTACAGAGGTAGACGCGTCTACAAAAGGTGCTTGAAAACTCATTTCAATAGGATTAAAGAATTGTCTTGCAGGCGAATTCCAGACATAATTAAACGTACCTGTTAGCCCTTCAATATATGTTGCTGGCTGCATCAGTCCGGCACGGCATAAAATAAGATTGGTATAGTAGCTGGTAAACCCTTCTGCAAACCAGAGGGCTCCGCTCATATTTGCTTCTTCAAAATCAAAAGGTTCCAAGGTTTTTGGACGAATACGCTCCACATTCCACGCATGAAAAAACTCGTGTGAAACAGTCCCAATATTGCGTTTCATACCACTACCGGCTAAACTTCTAGTGCTCGTAAGAATGGTCGAGTTTCTGTGCTCCATACCATCGCCAGAGGCGTTGGGAATGTAGCAGGCCAAAAAAGTGTAGGCTCCATAATCAAAATCGGGTAATTCTCCATATACCTTCTGTTGTTCAAGCACTACTTTTTTTACCTTTTCAAAATAAGTATCCAGTTCTTCTTCAGTACCATTGTGGTGCAGCGCCAAGCGCAGGTTTTGGCCATTTACCGTAAACTCCCGCAGTCCAAAATTGCTGATTTCTGTAGCACTGTCCATAAAATAGTACAAGTTGGGTGCTGAATATGTAGTTCCTGAAACCAAGGGTAGTTGCGTGGCTATCTTCCATCCTAAATCATCACGCACCCTAAAATTGACCTCAATTTTTCGATCACTTAGTGCTGGTGCATACATAAAAGTAGCAGGAATATTTAAGTGTGCATGTGTTTCGTCAACTTGGGGATAGGTGCCGTCTCCACGGTTAGCAAACAAGGTATACGTTATATTTACCATCCCTTTATGGTCTAACACAAACCACGAATATGGGTCTTTTCTATAAACGTTCAATGGATTTCCGTTGCTGTCTGTTGCCTTAAAATCATAGACATTCTTTGCAAATTCGTGCACCGCATATCTTCCTGGAGAGGTGCGGCTCATCCGTACTTCAAGGGTATCAGTTTTAATATCTGGAAAGTTGACCGTAACACTAGCTTCATGATGTACAGCATTCTCAAAGGAAATACTGTAGGAGTTGGTCTGTGCGATAAGACCTGTAGCGAATAGCGATAGGGTAAAGAAAATAGAACGTTGCATGAGTCAAAATTTTATAAAAACGAATGTACTATTTAATCAGTGTAAACACTAAATTTGGCTTGATGCAAAAACTACCAACAAACCTCCAGCAAAAGATAGCCAAGCGAAATAAGGAAAAGGCTTTGCGCTCTTTGGAAAAAACAGCTGGGCTCATAAACTTTTCCTCTAATGATTATTTGGGATTTGCCCATAACGAAACCTTATTTTCCAAAACCTTTCAGTTGCTATTAACCGAGAATATAGCCCAGAATGGTGCAACAGGATCTCGGCTTATTTCTGGCAACCATAAGTTATACGTACAATTAGAGGAACTTTTGGTCGATTTTCATGAGACGGAGAGTGCCTTAGTGTTTAACTCGGGCTATGATGCGAATATTGGTTTTTTTGGTTCGGTGCCACAACGGGACGATATTGTGTTTTATGACGAACACATTCATGCTAGCATACGAGATGGTATCAAAATGGGCAATGCGAAAAGCTACAAATTCAAGCATAATGATGTTGAGGATTTAGAATCAAGATGTAAAACCGAACAAGACCGAAGCATAACGCGAGCAGTTATCTATGTGGTAACCGAATCTGTCTTTTCTATGGATGGCGATACGCCAGACTTAAAGGCTCTAGCCACTTTTTGCACTAAAAAAGGACATTATTTGGTGGTTGATGAAGCGCATGCCTTAGGTGTTATGGGGCTAAAAGGGGAAGGGGTGGTGCAACAACTGGGTTTGCAAAACGAGGTTTTTGCACGGATAATCACTTTTGGCAAGGCCATGGGCTGCCATGGAGCCGCTATTTTAGGAGTAAGTGCCTTGAAGGAATACCTTATTAATTTTGCACGAAGTTTTGTCTATACTACCGGCCTTACGCCACACACGGTAGCAACTATTATTTCGGCGTATGGGTATTTACAAAACGAGGGTACTTCAGAGATAAAGCGTCTTCAAGAAAATCTTGTGTTTTTTAAAGAAAAGTACAGTGCTCTAGGGCTAGAAAAGCATTTTATTCCAAGTAGTTCTGCCATACAATCCTGTGTCGTGGAAGGGAACGCTAAAGTGCTGAAAATCTCAAAAACTTTATTGGATAAGGGTTTTTATGTGAAGGCTATTCGCGCACCTACGGTGCCTGAAGGGAAAGAGCGACTCCGCTTTTGCTTGCACAGTACAAAGGGCAAGGAAGAAATAGGCCTGGTATTGGAACTTTTATCAAAACATTTATAATCGCTATGGAAGAAACTTTTTACCAGCTAGCATCCTTTGAGTATGTAGCCGATGTGCAGATTCTTAAAGGTAAATTGGAATCTGAGGGTATTCCTGTGTTCCTAAGAGACGAGAATACCTTAAATTCCGATCCGATTATCAGTAATGCCATAGGGGGTGTAAAGTTGCAAGTTTACACTAAGGACAAAGAAAGGGCCGTGGCTATTTATAACGAGGTACGCGCTTATGCTTTGGATGCCAATGATAATCCTGTCGTGTGTCCCAATTGCAAGGCGACCAAATCCGAAGCATTTTATAACAGGAAGGGTATTTTTTATAAACTTTTCCCATTTTTTGAAAAAAGAAAATATAAGTGTTTAAATTGTGGCATAATCACGAAACCAAGTTAGGCATGCAA
>JBLHNI010000227.1:0-5287 GCA_047650615.1 Maribacter sp. | reverse complement strand
CAAAAGAAGAAATCGTTATTGGGGGCCATTTAGATTCGTGGGATTTGGCAACGGGCGCCATAGACAATGGTATCGGTTCCTTTGCCGTATTGGATATTGCACGTGCTTTTAAGGCAAATAACCTTCAGCCAAAAAGAACTATTAAATTCATTATGTTCATGGGCGAAGAACAAGGTTTATTAGGTTCCAAATATTTAGTCAATCAAGCCATAGCTAATAATACCATAGAGAATATTAAATACATGATGAACTTGGATATGGCTGGAAACCCTATTGGTATGAACGCAGGTGGACAACTCGAAAACGAAAACTTTTTTACGGAATTGGGCGCAGCCATACAACAGCAGGACACCATTTATCAGAATACGTTTTCTAACCGGTCCGGATTGCATAGCGATCACCAACCTTTTATGTTGGAAGGTGTTCCCATTTTATCTGTACATAGTAATTTGGACCGTTCTATCTATGGATGCTACCATAGCGATTGCGATGATTTTCCTTTGGTCAATAAAGACCACATTACCAATACCGCGCGCTTTGGGACCATGATGCTTTACGGGTTAGCCGATGCCGAAACCTTACCTGCAATAAAAATGGATAGCGAAACGACCAAACAGTTTATGATTGACAATAATCTGAAAGAAAAACTGATTATTGGTGGAGATTGGAAATGGGAAGAGTAGGCCGGAGCCCTTTACAGGTATTTTAGATTAAAAAAATATTTTGATGAGAAATCAGTTATTATTTGTATTCTATATTTTAATAGTGTCGCATAGCTGCTCCCAAGAAGTAGAGCCTCAGCCACTGTCCCAAAAATATTTCGACATCATTCGTCCTAAATTTACGGGCGATTTAGCCTATAAAACTACTGATTTTGTGGCGCAATATTGGCGTGTAGCTGGAAATACCGGATTTAATAAGTCCGTTTATTGGATTTCAGAACATTTGGAAAAGGCGGGCTATGTGTTGGAGCGTAAGGCGACAGACAAAGACCGACTCACGTTTCGTATTGAAACGCGTGCCATGGAGCATCCAACTTGGGAACCTGTTTCCGCATCCTTACAAATTGCAGGGGAAACAAATCCACTATTGGTTTCTGAAAGTAATCGCAATATGACCTACCTCAACTCGGCCTCCACTGCAAAGGAAGGGGTAACCGCAGAAGTAGTCCACTTAAAAGATGAGGCAGACCTCAGTAATTACGAAGTTAAAGGGAAGGTTGTTTACATAGCGGCTAGCGCGCGCAGGCTCGTTCAAAAATTGATAGACCAAGGTGCTTTGGGCCTCATTACGTATAATAATCCCGAGTATCTTAAACCAAAGAAGAATTCGACCTCTATCCAGTTCCGTAGTCTTCCGCCACAGACCGATACTCAATTTTGGGGTATTGCGCTTTCCTACGCTGCCAAAGAACGATTGGAATCCGCTTTAGAAAAAGAAAAAGTGGAAGTAATGGTGAACATCCAAACCAAAATATATAAATCTGAAGAGCTTACAGTAGTTGCAAATATTAAAGGTTCAAAACTACCAAAAGAAAGGCTTGTATTTAGTGCTCATATTCAGGAACCTGGAGCAAATGATAATGCTTCTGGTGTCGGCGTACAATTAGAAATGGCTACGTTGGCTGCAGGCCTATTTAAAAACCAACAAATTAAATTAGACCGAACCTTAACCTTTTTGTGGGGCGATGAAATCATTTCTACTAGGAGGTATCTCGAAGAAGATGCTGAACGTGCAAAAGCCATCAAATGGGGTATTAGTTTGGATATGGTGGGCGAAAATACAGCTATTACAGGCGGGAGTTTCTTGATTGAAAAAATGCCCGACCCTAGTGCAATCTGGACCCGCGGAAACGACAATCATTCCGAATGGGGAGGCGAAACCTTGTCTTTAGAGGACATGAAACCACATTACCTAAATGATTTTATGATAGCTAACTTTACCAATCAGGGCGCATTTGCTAATTGGGAAGTGAACACCAATCCCTTTGAAGGCGGAAGCGACCATACTCCTTTTTTGAATGCCGATATTCCTGGATTGCTCCTTTGGCATTTTACCGACCAGTTCTACCATACGGATAATGATAAAATTGATAAAGTATCCCAAGAAACCCTAAAAAACGTTGGAACTGGCGCATTGGCAAGTGCATTAACCCTATTAAATGCTAATACCACCACAGCGGAACAGGTCCTTACAACTATAGAAAACACAGCAAACGAACGCTTGCAAGCGGAATATCAATTAAGCGTAGAAAGTCTTAAAAATAAAGGGGAACTTGAAGAAGAACAAGCCATATTAATGGCATGGCAAGATTGGTATTTCAACACCATGAAAACGGTTACCGATTTAGAGCAGAAGCCTTCAAAAAGATTAAAAGAAAAAATTACAGTTGCACAGGAAACTTTAAACACATCCGTAAAGCGACAATTAGCCCAGCTTGAAAAAGATTAATCCAAATCCACGTCATAACCCTTTAGATCCCCCTCGGTCATTAGTAATACATTGACATCCATAGTTATGGGTGTTAATGGCTCATCCAAACTATCCCTAGGAACACTAACCATAGCATCGACTACATCCATCCCTTTTATGACTTTTCCATACACCGTATAAGCGCCATCTAATCGATGTTCGCCTTCCTTGTTCTGAACGATGTAGAACTGGCAACGTGCGGATAATTTATCCGGATTACCATCCCTCCCCGCTCCAAAGGCACCGTAGGCATGTGTTAGTTTTTCATTGAATTCAGGATTTAATAAGAATTCAGGGGCATTGAAACCTTCTGGAGTATCGGGGCATCCGGCTTGTGCCACGAAATCAGGTATGACCCTATTAAACGTTAGACCATCCCAATATCCAGCATTCGCTAATTCTATAAAACTCTTTTTATGGTTTGGTGTTTCTTCATAAAGCCAAACCAATATCTCCCCTTGTGGTGCTAAAATTTGACCTATTTCGTAACTTTTGACCGTTGAACATGCACTCAAAACAATGAGAAATGCACTGACTACCATACTATGTTTCATACCTTAAGATTTCTTTTTTAAATTATAGGTTGGCAATAAATTATTAGCTTTTCCCCATAGCACCTTTGATAGCACCAACAATAGTCATAAGTACGCCAAGGCCTATGCCGGCAACACTCCCCAATATACCTGCACTGTCAAAACTGCCATCAGCACCGGCAGTAGCTCCTGCACCAATGCCTAACATTCCTAACAGCTGACCAACCTAGTCCGCCACCTAAAATTCCCGCTAAGAAATTTCCTGCCCAAGTTTAGTTTAGGTGCTATTTTGGCTATACATTTCTTCCGACAGCGCCGGAAACTAATTGAATAATAAAAGGTTAATACTCTTTCAGAGTATTAATAATAAAATAATGTACGCAATTATTAGAGCTAAAAATAAAGAAATCAGTATTATTATTTAAACAAAAAAAGTACTCAAATCCGTAGGGAACCGACGACAAAAATTTATCCTTTAGTCGTATTGCTTTTTCTTGCTACCCCTAAAACTTATTGCTAACTTCCACACAACAAATGGAATACCATAACAATGAAATTATTTTACCTCATCCCCTTATTTAGCATTAGCCTTGGACTAGCTCAAATTCATCAGACTTCATCTGAGCAAGTGAGCAGCGCGCTGAAATCAAAAGCGACCCTTTCTGAACAATCCCTATTCAAAAACATACCCTTAAGCAGTATTGGACCTACGGTCATGAGTGGTCGGGTTGCCGATTTGGAAGTCAACCCAGAAGACCCTACGGAGTTTTATGTGGGCTATGCATCTGGCGGTGTTTGGCACACAAAAAATAATGGCACCACCTTTACTCCCATTATGGATAACGCCCCAAGCATCAATGTTGGGGACATTGGGATTCATTGGCCATCCAGAACCATTTGGGTAGGTACTGGAGAGAATATTTCTTCACGATCTTCCTACTCAGGTATTGGGATGCTAAAGACCATGGATAACGGGGAAACCTGGGAGCTCAAAGGCTTAGAAGATGCCCATCACTTTGGTCGTATTCTAGTGCATCCAACCAACCAAAACGAGATAGTCGTTGGTGTTACTGGCAGCCTATATACTACTAACGAAGAACGTGGCATGTACAAAACCACTGATGGTGGTGCGACTTGGCAAAAAACCTTATACATAAACAATAGCACAGGAATAATTGATGTGGCACATGCGCCAAAGGATTTTTCCATACAGTATGCAGCGGCATGGCAAAAAAAAAGGAAAGCATGGAATTTTACAGGTAATGGTAGTGCTTCGGGGATTTACAAAAGTACCGACGCAGGTAGCTCTTGGGTTGAGGTTTCAACGCCAAAAAGTGGGTTCCCAACAGGAGAAGGTATTGGTAGGATTGGCTTTGCTGTTTACGATGAAAAGACGGTATATGCAGTACATGACAATCAGTTTAGAAGACCTAAAAAATCGGACGACACATCCAAAAAAGCAGAAGGTCTATCAAAAAAGAATTTTAGCGCCATGACATCGAATGATTTTCAAAAATTAAGTGATACTGATTTGGATAGTTTCTTTAAAGACAATCGGTTTCCTAAGGAATATACGGCAGCGATAGTTAAGGAAATGATTTCCAAAAATAAGATTCAAGCTTCGGATATAGCTCGTTATTTAGGGGAAGATGACCCAAATGCGCCGAAGACCCCAGTTATTGGTGCAGAAGTATATCGAAGTGATGATGCAGGGAAAACATGGAAAAAGCAAAATAAGGACTATATAGACGACCTGTTCTATAGCTATGGGTATGTGTTTGCTCAAGTACGAGTAGATGCCTCCAATAAAGACAAAATCTATCTATTGGGTGTTCCTATCATTAAGTCTGATGACGGAGGAAAAACCTATTCGTCCATTCAAAAAGAAAATGTGCATGTAGATCATCATTCCCTTTGGGTAAATCCTAAAAGACCTGGACATTTAATCAACGGGAACGATGGCGGCTTAAACATTTCATATGACGATGGAGAGCACTGGACCAAGAACAATTCCGAATCCGTAGGCACCTTCTTTGCAGTTAACATTGACCACCAAGAACCCTACAACGTATACGGTGGGTTGCAAGACAATGGGGTTTGGATGGGGCCACACAATGCCAAAAGCGATTTTGCCTGGCAGCAGAACGGACATCATCCTTGGAAAGGTATCGCTGGTGGCGATGGAATGCAAATTCAGATAGACCGCCGAAATCCAAATATTGTATTTACAGGTTCTCAATTTGGTTATTATTCCCGTATTGATGTTGAAAACGACAAAAGGA
>JBLHNI010000226.1:0-5315 GCA_047650615.1 Maribacter sp. | reverse complement strand
AAATCTGCTATTGGCTTGCTCTTATGTTTACCCCGCATTAAGGGGATAGCACAAAAAGAACATGGCCGATCACAACCCTCTGCAATTTTCAGATAAGCATAATTCTTAGGCGTTGTAGTCAAACGCTCTCCAATAAGCTCATGTTTATAATCTGCTCCTAATGCTTTTAGAAGGCTAGGAAGCTCACTGGTACCAAAGTATTCATCTACATTTGGAATCTCCTTCTGTAAATCTGGCTTATATCGTTCACTCAGACAACCGGTGACAAAAACCTTATCTATAGTGCCAGCTTCCTTCTTCTGTACGTATTCCAAAATTGTATTAATACTCTCTTCCTTTGCATTGGCAATAAAACCACAAGTATTGATTACCACTACATTGCCTTCCTCTTCATGCACCACATCTTTATTATTGGCTTTCAATTGCCCCATCAGTACTTCAGAATCGTAAACATTCTTGCTACAACCTAGCGTTACTACATTGATTTTGTTCTTCTTAAGTGATTTTGTACGCATAGCTTTTTTTATGGGAACGGATTACCGTTTAAGGAGGTGCAAAAATACAATATGACTACCGAACAAGTCCTATTTCACACGATTTCTTTGATATATACGTTAAAACATTGAGGCAAGTCGGTGTCCAACACTAAATCCATAGTTATGAAAAATAAAACACGTATGTTTTTATTGATTATAGGGCTGTTATCTATAGCCTGTTCTACAGATGCTGATGCTACAATCCAAGATGATATAATTACGAAAGAAACAGCCGTAAACCTGTATTTTCCACCCTTAAATTCCACCGAATGGGAGACCATGCCCATGACGGAACTAAAATGGAACAAGGTTGCTTCACAAGCACTATATACCTTCTTAGAAGAAAAAAAACACAAAGGCATTCTTAATACTGAAAAATGGGAAAATAACCATGGAATGGTACGGAACAGATTTTACCAAAAATTCCCTATGGTACTGGGCATCAGCAAGAAAACATTAACCTCATTTACTACAGGAATCGCACAAGAAGAAGGATTTTTACAATTGACAGACAAAAGTTCCGATTATTTAGATGAAGGCTGGACATCGCTTACCACCGAAAAAGAGGATTTGATTACCATTTGGAACCAACTGAGCATGACTACTAGAATGGATGATACCCAAGGGGATTGTAAAACACCTGATTGTCTTAGCTATATAGCAGATGCAGGAACACGCTGGTCTTACCATAACGCGCCTTATACCTTATTGCAAGATGTCATTGCCAATGCGTCCAATACCGATTTCCAGACTTATTTTAATTCTAAATTAAGGAACCGAATTGGAATGACCGGCCAGTGGCTTTCTACTAATGGATCCAATAATGTATATTGAAGTACTGCGCAAAGTATGGCCCGGTTTGAACTCTTAAACCTGAACAACGGGGTCTGGGATAAAACAGCGATACTGGGAGATACCAGTTTTCTAGAAGGTATGAAAAACACTTCTCAACCCTTAAATAAATCCTATGGTTATCTGTGGTGGCTAAACGGCAAAGAAAGTGCTATGATACCGCAATCTCAGGTTATTTTTGAGACGACACTTATGCCCAATGCTCCTGAAGATTTATATGCGGGACTAGGAAAAAACGACCAGAAACTATACATCGTTCCAAGACAAAACTTAGTTATAGTGAGAATGGGAGAAGCTACTGGAGTAACCACCCTTGGACCTTCAAGTTTTGATAATGAGTTGTGGGAATTGATAAATTCAGTAATTGATTAGCTAGTTCGAAAATCACCCTAATGTGCTTACAAGCCACAAATTGATACTGCTAAGAGTAGATTCATATGCTATCGATACCCCATAGGCATTTTCCTCTTCCTAAAGGTCTTTTCATAAGCCGCTCCCAACCTTAACAATTCGGCTTCTTTAAATTGTTTAGCGATAAAGGTAAGGCTTATAGGCTCTCCGGAATTTTTATATCCCATTGGTACGGTCAATGCTGGATATTTGGCGACAGCAGCATAACCCGCATGGTAGTTGTTAATGGATAATACGGCATCCAAATCCTTCATGTCCATTACAGTATCAAAGAAGGTCCGTCCGCTATTTTCCAACCGCTGTTTTATCTTCTCCAAACCTTTTACACTTGTGCTATCTACCAGAATACCATGGAACAAAGCTTGTCCGTATGGAATGTGAAGTAGCGAGTCGGTAGAATTAAAAGTAACGGCATCGGCAATACCCCTAATTTTAACCTCTCCTGAATCGGTGTTTTTTTCAAGATAATTAGGCAAATCGTTCCGCATGTCGATATTCAAAATGCTCAAAAATCCGTCCATGGAAACTTCTGGAGGTATAAATTCGATAATTTCGGCCCCCAAGGAGCGCATACTTTCTACAGTAGCCTTATAGACGGAATCGCTTTCCATTAATGTGGAAAAAGCACCAAGGCGCATTTGCTTGAAGTCTATAGGATGAAGACCAGCGGACAATATGCCAGGGAATTGGTCATTGACCGACTTAGCATCTTCCATATCATAACCCATCATTGCAGACAACAAAATAGCATTGTCTATTATATTTTTGGTCATAGGTCCGGGTGTATCCAAAGTGCTAGAAATTGGGACAATTCCGGAGCGACTCAACAAACCAATAGTAGGCTTTAGCCCCACCACCGAATTTTGGCTACTAGGCGATAAGATAGAACCTGAAGTTTCTGTTCCTACAGCTGCAACTGCATAATTAGCCGCTACCGAAGTACCACTTCCGGAACTGGAGCCGCCCGTTTCAAACACACCTCTTCCATATGGATTCATGGTCTGGCCACCAACGGCACTATAACCTACAGGACATCCAGAGCATAAAAAATAGGCCCATTCACTCAAGTTCACCTTACCAAGTATCAAAGCACCTTTTTCCTTTAATTGGGCAACAATAAAAGCGTCATCCACCACATTGTCCATAAGGGCTATGGCACCTGCAGTGGTATTCATTCCCATAGTGTTTATATTATCTTTTAATAAAATAGGCATCCCGTAAATAGGGTGTGGAGACTCGGGTGCAACTCCATTTTTAATCAGTATGTCCAAAGCTCTCGCTTCTTCAAGGACATTTTGGTTTAGCGTTAGTATTGTGTTTAGGGTTTTTTTGTTATCCAGTTCATATTCATAGATGCGATACAAGTAAAACAGCACCAAATTCTCATAGGTCAACAAACCATCCTTTATACCTTTTTGAAGAGAAAAAATATTTTGCTCTAAAATCAATGGTTTTAAGGCTTTATAGGTCTCCTTGGTCATTACAGAAACTTCATCATACAATGGAAGAAATACATCATTTTTATCCAACACCTTAGATTGTATTAAACGATACCGCATGCGTTTGATTTCATGATTGGCATTTGCGACTACGTCTGCTGCATCGTCATAAGGCTCCCAAATACGAAGCTTCTCAAACGTTTCCTTTGAACCTTGGTTACAAGATGCCATTACAACACAAAACAGCACTACCAACACCTTCCTCATCGCTATTCTTTTTTAGACATTTCTATTTTTTCCCAAACCCTGATCTTTCTCTGATTCATTCTTACAAACTCGTCTTTTCCAAGGGTTTTGGCAATTTTCATAGACTTTGTTGCAGATAAAACAGCGGCTGTATACAACTCCAATTCCGCCTGTAACAAAGATTTTATACGGTAAAAATAATAGGTCTCCCCACCTATTGCCAAGGCTTTGTTTACGTATTCTAAGGCTTCCGAAGTTTTGATACCCTGTTCTTGATAATAGCGAGCTATTTCATAATAGGTCTGCGGCGTAGGGGCATTCTCCAGCTTTTCCTGAATCTGCTTATCCATGACACCCTGCGTATCCACCGCTATGGGTACCGTAATCTTGGTGTGGGCCCACTGCCAATTCATAGCTGCATTGTCGTGAGTGATTTCATCAAAGGAAATCATAAAATTCTCTTGAAAAGTTAAGACTTTAGATGGTATAACAGTTACCCGTAATGCATCTTCGGAAGGGTCGTATGCTGTTCTTCCATCTCCCCAATGTGTGGTATTTTTATGAAAAATAATTTGCCATTCTTCTTTGGATAGAAAAGCGTACAGCGCGTAGGTACCTTTTGGAATAGGATGCCCTATAACCGTAACATCGGTATCAAAAGTGATTTTGGTAGATTCATTCGCCCCAACACGCCAAATACGGTTATAAGGAACCAAACCCGGCAAGCCGGCAGAACCTTCTCCAAAGATGACCCTTCCTTTTACAGCAGGTCTAGAATATTCTATAGTTATAGTAGATAGACCAATATGCTGTACTATTCTGGAAAATGGACTTGCTTTAGGGTGCTTCAATTGCCCCCAAGAACTAGCATAAATGCAGAAAATTAAAAATAAATATGACGTTTTCAACCTTTTGTTGTAAATAAAGAATCTACAAATTCATACTTATTAAATACTTGTAAATCTTCTATACCTTCCCCTACTCCAATGTATTTTACAGGAATCTGAAATTGGTCGGAGATTCCTATAACGACACCACCTTTAGCCGTCCCGTCTAATTTTGTAACTGCTAAAGCTGTCACTTCGGTAGCTTTGGTAAATTGCTTTGCCTGTTCAAAGGCATTTTGCCCCGTGGAACCATCCAACACTAATAATACCTCGTGTGGTGTACCTTCTACTACTTTTTGCATTACCCTTTTTACTTTCGTAAGCTCATTCATCAGGTTTACTTTGTTGTGCAAGCGTCCGGCTGTATCTATAATAACCACGTCCGCATCTTGGGTTACGGCAGAACTAAGGGTGTCAAAAGCGACCGAAGCTGGGTCACTGCCCATTTGTTGTTTAACTATAGGTACACCAACGCGATCTGCCCAAACTTGTAACTGATCAATGGCAGCTGCCCTAAAGGTATCCGCAGCTCCTAAAACTACCTTATAGCCTTGCTTTTTTAATTGAAAAGCTAACTTACCTATAGTAGTTGTTTTACCGGCACCGTTAACCCCTACAACCATAATCACATAAGGCTTTTTATCCTTTGGAATGTGAATCTCCGTAGCATCACCGGTATGGGTTTCGGATAGTAGACCTGCTATTTCTTCCCGTAAGATTCCATTAAGCTCGTCCGTACCCATATATTTATCTTTGGTAACTCGGGCTTCAATACGCGCAATAATCTTCAAGGTCGTGTCCACACCAACATCTGATGAAACAAGGACTTCTTCCAGGTTATCTAGTACATCGTCATCTACCTTAGATTTTCCTGCAACCGCCTTACCTAGCTTAGAAAAGAAGCTTGTTTTAGTCTTTTCCAGTCCTTTATCCAAACTTTCCTT
>JBLHNI010000225.1:0-5324 GCA_047650615.1 Maribacter sp. | reverse complement strand
AAACCGTTCTTTACTATCTTCTTTAAAATTGTAGGTCCGTTTTTGGCGGCAATGGTAGTTTCATTGGTGCTGTATTTATACGCTGCAGGTGACTCCCTTAATTTAATGGTTTTCGATGCTGATATGAACGCTACAAATCTTGTTACCACTGTTCTGGTAGGTTTTGTGTACATAGTATCCTGGGTTGCCGTATACACCATGTCTCAATCTACGGTATTGCATTATATAAAATCCTATGCCAATGGTAAAGGAACTATTGATGTAGAAACCATAATAAAAGAGGTGTATGACAGTTTTTGGAGTTTTATTGGGTTAGGCATCATGGTTGGGCTTTCTGTAGGTTTAGGCTTTATTTTTTGCATCATTCCAGGAATCTATCTTTATGTTCCCCTATCTCTTTCGTTTTGCATTTTGGCATATAATAGAATGGGGGCATCAGATGCGTACAGCTATAGTTTTACCTTAGTAAAAGAAGAGTGGTGGATGACCTTTGCTACTATATTTGTAATTGGTATTATTGTAGGGATAACTACCTATGTTTTTGCCATCCCAACAGTCATATACCAATGGTTAAGAATGGGTATGTTTTCTGGAGAAATAGATGCCGAAGGGATCATGGATATGTTTAAAGACCCAATTTACATACTGTTGAATGTCATTAGCACACTAGCTCAATTTTTATTGAACCTTATTAGTATTATCGCAGGCGTCTTTATTTACTTTAATCTCAACGAAAAAAAGAATTTTACAGGTACCTATGAGCGTATAGATAGCTTAGGTGAAATACCCGAAAACTAACGATGCGAAACCCTTTTATAATTGGTTTACTATGTGCATGCTGTGTTCCCCTCTGGGCACAGGATAGCATTGCTACTATTAAAAAGGACACTCCTGAGCTTAGACCGGTACAAATTGAAGAAAGCCAACTAGAACAATTTAGGAATAATCCAGATTTTGATTACGAAGAAGCAATATCTGCAGCACCAGACTGGTGGATTTCTTTCAAAAACTGGATAGCCACTATTTTTATTAAAGTTTTTGAGTGGCTTTTTGGGGTAGAAAAAGCCGCCGGTGCCTTTAGTACTTTTTTACACCTAGTCCCTTATGTACTTTTGGTTGTTCTTTTATTTATTCTTATCAAATTTTTCATAAGTGTAAATGCTAGGGCAGTCCTGCATGCGAAAAAAAATCAGGCTATCGTTGCGCTATCCGAAGAGGAGCATATCATTAAAAACGAAGATATACAGCAGCTGATTGAAAATGCTATTAGGCAAAAAGATTATCGTTTGGCCGTGCGGTATTATTACCTCTACATGCTTCAACTGATGAGCGAAAAAGAATTTATTGTTTGGGAATTGCAAAAAACGAACGAAGATTATAAACTGGAGCTACAAAAGCAAGAGCTCGTGCAACCATTCGCTACAAGCACCCGACTATACAATTATTTTTGGTATGGAGGATTTCCAATAGACGAGACAAAATATAAGAAAGCGGAAGCCAACTTCCTTTCCTTAAAAAAATTATTGATAAATGGGTAAAAAGAGTACCATATATATTATTATTGCGGTACTTACACTATCCGCCTTTATGCTCTTGGAGTATAATAAGCCCAAGGAAATTAACTGGTTTCCGTCCTATGTGGCTGCCCATAAAATTCCCTACGGGACGTATATCTTCAACACTGTAATAGAAGCTGTTTTTCCTGATCAGCTAACACAGGTCTATGCACCTCCTTTTGAATTTATTGGTGCAAACGATACCTTATCTGGCACCTACCTCTTTGTAAACAACAATATACAATTCCACAAAGAAGAACTCGACGCTTTGTTGGATTGGACGCACAAAGGCAACACGTTATTTATAGCATCTAAAAAATTTGAAGAAAAATTAAGGGATACCCTAGGCCTAGATACGGATACTTTTTATAGCGGATTTGAAACAAGTCAAAAGCAAGTACTTACGCTTGTAAACCCTCGGCTTCACATAAGCGATTCCATTACTTTTGATAGGGATACCGCTACCCCTTATTTTAGTAAAATAGATACGGTAAAAAGCACGTTCCTAGGCCAAGTATTCATCTTAGCAGAAGAAACGCATCAGCTAAAAATAAATCTGCTAGCACATCCATTTGGGGAGGGAAAAATCATTCTTTCGACCTTTCCTGAGGCATTTACCAATTATTTTATGCTTAAAGGAAAAAACAAGCACTATACCGCCGGTCTCCTATCCTATTTAGATGACGCTAAACCTATTTATGTAGATAATCATTATAAAAGCGGAAAGTCGTTCTACAGCTCCCCTATGTACATTTTGCTAAATACAAAGGAGCTAAAATGGGCGTACTATATTGCTTTGATTGGTGCACTAATTTATGTGGTCTTTGAAGGAAAACGGAAACAACGTGCTATTCCTGTGGTCACTCCGCTTACCAATAGGACTTTAGATTTTACCCGTACCATCTCAGATATGTATTATGTACAAAGCGACCAAAAGCCCATTGCCGAGCATAAAATAAATTACTTTTTAGATTGGATACGTACACGCTATTATTTGGGAAGTATTACTAAAGAAGATGATTTCTATAGCAAGCTGTCACAACGCAGTGGTCATTCCTTAAAATTTGTAAGCCGTGTGTTCTCTTTCATGGAACAGATCAGGAACAGCGAACAACTATCGGATGCCGACCTATTAAAACTTAATACCTTAATTCAAAAATTTAAAGCTAAAGATGATGGAAAATAATGTAACGCAATCCAACGACCTTGATTTTAACAATAGGATTCCTTTAGAAGGGCTTCAAAAAGCAGTAGGCAATATAAAAGCAGAACTAGCAAAGGTTATTATAGGCCAAGAGAACTTTATAGAGCTTTTGATAGTTTCCCTTCTGGTAGATGGCCATGTCCTTATAGAAGGGGTGCCCGGTGTTGCAAAGACCATCACGGCAAAACTATTCGCTAAGACCCTAAAAACCGCTTTTAGCCGCATACAGTTTACACCAGATTTAATGCCGAGCGATATTCTGGGAACACGTATCTTTAATGTAAAATCTTCTGAGTTCGAGTTTAAAAAAGGTCCTATTTTCTCCAATATTGTATTGATTGATGAAATAAATCGGGCACCAGCAAAAACGCAGGCTGCTATGTTTGAGACCATGGGAGAGCGCCAAGTTACCATGGATGGCACTACCTACCCAATGGCAGCACCTTTTATGGTATTGGCCACGCAAAACCCTATTGAACAAGAAGGCACCTATGCCCTACCTGAAGCGCAATTGGACCGTTTCCTTTTTAAGGTGAAAGTAGAGTACCCTAGCGTAGCCGAAGAAGTATTGATATTAAAAACCCACCACGAACGCAAGGGAAATCTTGCCGTAAAAGAAATAAAGGGTGTGCTTACGCCCAAAGCGCTTTTAGGTTTTAAAAGTCAGATCCAGGAAATTGTGGTAGCGGAAAAGATATTCAAATACATTGCGGATATTATCACAAAAACCAGAAACCATCCGCACTTATATCTTGGGGGATCCCCCAGGGCCTCTATTGCCGCATTGAACAGTGCCAAGGCTTTCGCGGCCATTAACGGTAGGGACTTTGTGACCCCAGAAGATGTTAAGAAGGCATTGGTTCCCGTGCTAAATCACCGGGTAATTTTAACCCCGGAACGCGAAATGGAAGGCATGACGTCCGAAAGCGTAGTGCAGATGATTGCCGAAAGTGTAGAAATACCTAGATAGATGCAGTTTTTAAAATCGTTCTATATACATAACACCTTTTTTAGATACTTGGCGCTACTAAGTGCCTGCTTTATGCTATCATTCTGGTTAAAGTGGTTGTATCCTATCGCTTGGGTATTTATCTTGGTATTGATAGCCACTTTTTTGTTTGATGTTTTTCTACTGTACGGAACTTGCAAAGGGATGGAGGCTAAAAGGGTACTACCTAAAAAATTATCCAATAGCGATTTAAATCCCATCAGCATACAATTCCATACCAATTATCCTTTTAAAACAAGCATCAGCCTTATAGATGAGCTACCGCAGCAATTCCAGAAAAGGGATTTTGAATACAACACCAAAGGGATTAAAGGCGAGAAACAAGTTTTTGAATATACGGTACGGCCTGTAGATCGGGGTGAGTATGTTTTTGGAAACCTAAATGTATATGCCTCCTCTCCCCTACGCATTATAAAACGTCGCTTTGTATTTCAAAAAAATCAGATGGTACCCGCGTACCCATCCATCATTCAAATGCAGCAGTACGATTTTTTGGCTATTAACAATCGCTTGTCTAACATCGGCCTTAAAAAAATACGGAAACTAGGCCATACCCAAGAATTTGAACAAATCAAGGAGTATGTACCGGGAGACGATATCCGAACGCTGAACTGGAAAGCTACGGCAAAGCAGCATCGGTTGATGGTAAACCAATATCAAGATGAAAAATCGCAACCTGTTTATTCTATTATAGACACGGGCAGAGTCATGAAAATGCCTTTTAACGGACTTAAATTACTGGATTACGCTATTAATAGCGCCTTAGCCTTTAGCAATGTGGCTTTAAAACGGCATGACAAAACAGGCTTGGTCGCTTTCTCAAAACAAATTGAAACCTACTTGCCTGCAGTACAAAAACCTACCTATCTAAATAATATATTAGAAACGCTGTACCATATAGACACCGAGTTCACAGACTCCGATTTTGGTGCTTTATACGGGCATGTAAAGCGAAAGATAAATCAAAGGAGTTTGCTGTTGTTATATACCAATTTTGAGCATATATCTGCCTTAAAAAGACAAGTCCCGTATTTTTTGGGATTGGCAAAAAAACACGTATTAGTAGTCATATTTTTTGAAAACTCTGAACTCGAAAAACTGATTGCCACCGATGCCGAAGACCTACAGGCCATTTACCATAAGACTATTGCAGAAAAGTTTTCCTTGGATAAAAAACTAATGCAAAAAGAACTACAACGGTATGGGATACAGACCATACTCACCAAGCCTGAAGCGCTGACCATAAACACGATAAATAAATATTTAGAAATTAAAGCGAGAGGTTTGTTATAGTCCGTGCTTAATAAAATGACCGGCCTGTATGGCCGCTGCAATATCACCAGAACCACTTTCAAAATCAGCGGTGAAATCGGTATCAACCGTATTCATGTTTATTACCAACGGAGGGTGGACTTACTATATTTAACTGGACATAAAGTTAAGAGCGTGTTCGCTGTTTAAATTAACTTTGAAAAACGTCAAGAGAAAAAAGAAATTACACCGTAGCGTTTAAGGAAAAAGCTGTGGAACTTAGCTACGCACGTGGGAGGGTTGT
>JBLHNI010000224.1:0-5335 GCA_047650615.1 Maribacter sp. | reverse complement strand
ATACAGGACTACGCCAGTTAGAGTTGCCTCCGAACAAGGAAACGGAAGATTCTGCTGGTTCGTAATCAATGGAGTAATCGATTCCATCGATTTGTATTTGATAGGGCGTTTCATGAATTTTGGATAGCGAGCGAATCCCATGCGGACTCAAAAATTCTTTTTCGTCCAGTAGGCCTTTAATTAATAATTGTAAGCGGTGGTTTGGGACCAAAGAAAGTAAGAGATCTTCACCATCTTCAGATTCTTGTATAATCGGGAATTTGAGATTCTCCATACGGTACTGTTTAAACCATAGAACACTTGCCTTGAACTTTGGAAATTGCTCCAAGGTTTCCTTTTTTATGGTCACAACAGCTGCTAAGGACAGCATACCGGCTATAGAACATATTTTTATGCGTGCAGAGCGCCCGTCGGGCAAGACCAATCTATCATAGAAGAAGCCTTCTTCACTATCCCAAGTACCTTCGTGTTCCCTATCTATCTTGTTTAATGCTTCAGCAATGAAGATAAAAGGTCCATAATACTTGGTCGCCATGTCTTCATAGGCATCATCTACCTTGGCGATTTCCAAACTCATTTCTAGCATATTCAGGCAGTAAAGCGCCACCCAAGCCGTGCCGTCTACCTATTCCAAAGTACCGTTGCCTGGGATGCCACGGCTGCGATCAAACACTCCAATATTATCTAGTTCCAAAAATCCGCCTTGAAAAATATTATTTTGGTTACGGTCCAATTGGTTTACCCACCATGTAAAATTTAAGGCTAACTTGTTAAACATTCGTTTAAGGAACTTTACATCACCGGTACCCGTTTTTTCTTTATCAGTTTTATAAATACGTAAATCGGACCAAGCCTGCACGGGTGGATTTACATCACTAAAATTCCATTCATAAGCGGGAGTCTGACCGTTTGGTGCCATGTGCCACTCTTTAGTGAATAACAAGAGCTGTTCTTTTGCAAAACTAAGGTCTATTAAGGCAAAAGATGCACAATGAAACGCCGAGTCCCAAGCCGCGTACCACGGATATTCCCAAGCATCCGGCATGGATAGTATGTCGTGGTTCCTTAAAGTTTTCCAAGAACTATTCCGGCAATAAAGTCGCTCTTTTGGAGGATGGGAATTTTTGGAATCGCCCTCTAGCCATTTTTCCACTTCATAATTATAATACTGCTTGGTACAAAGCAATCCCGCCATCGCCTGCCTTAGAATCGCTTTTTTGTCTTTGGTTGCTTTTGGAGCCATTTTTTCATAGAAGGCGTCACATTCATTTTTTCGCGCTGTAAAAATAGTATCGAATGCTGTTCCAAAGGGGGCATCTAAGGTTTTGTCGCTTAATCGAAGTACCACAGACACAAAAGCACCACCTGCTATTTTTCATGGTACAACGGAGCAAACTTAGTGCCTTGTGTATTTTTTGCAGCAAGCGCGTAATCGTTGGTACAAACTGCAGAATGAAAAAGGTCTTTTTTGAAAGGAGGTGCATTTTTTTGAAGATATACCGCCTCTCGGTTTGTTTCGTTTTCCGTGAACAAAAGCCGGTTTGCCTCCTGGAAATACAGATGGTAATCTCCTAAATAAGGATGTTCTATAACAGCCGAAGCTTTATCGTTTTGTGTGCTTTTTTTTATGACAGGCTTTTTAGGTATTTCCTTAAAAGTCTAGTGGTTCCTTAAGGTTACAGTGGGAAGCAGGTGAATTTCAGTAGGTTTGGAATTTCTATTGCTGATTGTAATTTTTATGAGGATGTCCTTATCATCACCCTTGGCATATTCCGTAAATACATCAAAATAGGCGTTGTTTTCAAATACGCCGGTGTCCAATAGTTCGTATTCCAGTTCCTTGCGGTTTCTTTTTTGATTTTCAGAAACCAGTTTTGCGTACGGGAATTCAGCTTGTGGGTATTTGTATAAGTGATTCATGTAGGAATGCGTCGGCGTACTTTCCAAATAATAGTAGAGTTCCTTTGCACCCTCGCCATGGTTACCTTGTGGTCTCGTTAGTCCAAATAATCGTTCTTTTAGGATAGGGTCCTTACCGTTCCAAAGTCGAATGCCAAAACATAGATTACAATACCTGTCCGAGAACCCTGCAATGCCATCTTCGCCCCAGCGGTAGGCTCGGCTACGGGCATGTTCGTACGGAAAATAGTTCCATGCGTCTCCATATGCGCTGTAATCCTCCCGAACCTTTCCTCATTACCGTTCGCTGAGATAGGATTCCCCTTTTAACCAGTCTTTTGTGTCCTTGTCCTGTTCTTGAAGTCGTCTAGTTTCTTCCTTTTTTATCATAAGGAATTAGGGTAGGGTGCTTGGTAAATGAACGCGGGACCAAGCTTTATTAAATTTTCGTTTAAACTGCCTTCTGTACTACCTCAAAAACACGATTGGCATCGCATTTAATTGTCTTAGAAGGATATTTTAGGATTAGGGCGTAATCGTGCGTAGCCATTAATATAGTGCGCCCAGATTTGTTTATCTCCTGTAATACTTTCATCACCTCTACGCTGGTCTGTGGATCCAAGTTTCCCGTAGGTTCATCGGCTAAAATAAGTTCCGGGTCATTCAAAAGCGCCCTAGCAATAGCGACACGCTGTTGTTCGCCACCCGAAATTTCATGCGGATACTTAAAGCCTTTGGTCTTCATACCTACTTTTTCCAGTACGGCTTCTACTTGGGTATTCATTTTTGCGGTGTCTTTCCAACCCGTAGCTTTTAGCACGAACAACATGTTTTGATTGATGTTCCTGTCCGGCAACAATTTAAAATCTTGAAAAACGATTCCCAATTTTCTTCTAAGAAAGGGGATGTCATTTTCTTTTAGGGTCTTTAGATTGAAATCTACGATACTACCTTCGCCCTGTTTTAAGGGCAGGTCGCCATAGAGCGTTTTCATAAAGCTGCTTTTACCACTTCCGGTCTTACCGATAAGGTATACAAATTCTCCTTTGGTCACATGAATGTTTACCTCGTTCAGAACAAGACTTTCCTTTTGAAATATAGCAGCATCTTTCAGCTCTAAAACAGTGTTTTTCATAGTGTAAATGTTGATATAAAAGTAATAAGTTCCTAACGATATTAACGAACTGTTTTCTAAATTCTTTTTCTTTACTTTTTAGTATACATACTTAGGTACACTATTTGCCGTTAACCCTAATAACACGAAAGTGTCACTAAATAGTTAGAGAACGCTATGCTTAAAAAATTCCTAGTTTATATTCCTGTACTTACAGGAATTCTCTGGTCATCCAACGCTCAGGAAACCAAGATTTATACCCACGAACAGAAAGATTTTCAAGACGCTCTTACCTTGTATAATAATGAACAATATCAGGCAGCGCAGACTATTTTTCAAAAAGTAAAATCAAGTACCGATAATGAGGAGGTCGCTGCCAACAGTGCTTACTTCGCTGCCAATGCTGCTGTGCGATTGAATCAGCAGGGTGCAGATCAATTAATGGAGAATTTTGTGGAAAAATATCCAACCTCCACCAAACGGAATTCTGCTTTTGCAGATGTGGCCGAGTACTATTTTGAAACGGGAAAATATCCCTACGCCCTTAAGTGGTACAACAAGGTAGATCAAAGTGTCCTGTCACGTGGCGAAATGGAAAAGTTTAATTTTAATTATGGCTATTCCCTGTTCTCATCACGCAAGACGGAAGATGCAGAACGCTACTTGTCCAAGGTATCCAATTCCGCCGTTTATGGCTCTCAGGCTAAGTATTATTTAGGGTATATTTCCTATCAGAAAGATGATTATGAAACAGCGAATGAACGTTTTGATCAGATTACGGACCAAGACGTACTGGAGAAAAAGCTAAGTTACTATCAGGCTGATATGAACTTTAAATTGGGCAAGTTCGAAGCGGCTATCGCCCTAGCAAAAAAGCAGTTACCAAAATCAGATCGTAAGGAGGTCTCGGAACTTAATAAAATCATAGGGGAAAGCTATTTTAACCTAAAGCAATACAGTAACGCCATTCCCTATTTGGGGGGGTATAAGGGGAAAGGAGGTAAATGGAGTAATACAGATTTCTATTTATTGGGGTACTGCTATTACAAGCAAGAGGACTACGCTAATGCCATACAGCAGTTCAATAAAATCATTGGGGGTAGCAATAGTGTTTCACAAAATGCGTATTATCATCTAGCGGAATGTTATTTGAAGTTGGACAAAAAACAGGAAGCGTTAAACGCCTTTAGAAATGCTTCGCAGATGGATTTTAAACCAGGAATCCAAAAAGATGCCTTTTTGAATTATGCGCGTTTAAGTTATGAGCTTGGGAATGCTTACGAATCAGTTCCTCTGGTAATCACTAATTATTTGGATACGTATCCAAATGATGAGCACCAAGAGGAAATGCAAACCCTTTTAGTAGATTCTTTTATTACCTCCAAGAATTTTGCGGGAGCCATGGAACTGTTGGAAAAGAACAAAAGCTACGCTACGAAGGCTACCTATCAAAAAGTGGCATACTACAGAGGGATAGAACTTTTTATGGAAACTGATTATGCCGGAGCTTCCGAGACGCTGGAAAAATCACTTAAGAACGCTGAAGATTTAACGTTTAAAGCACGAGCGGACTACTGGAAAGCAGAGGCAGATTACCTATTGAACCGTTTTGATGCCGCTGCAGCGGGGTTTTTGTCTGTTAAGCAAAATACATCTTCAGGGCTTCAAACCGTTTTACCCGATGTCGATTACAGTTTGGCCTATGCCTATTTTAAACAGAAGGATTACGACAAGGCCATAACCTATTTTGCTGCTTTTACCGAGAAAGGAAGTAGCGATGTAGCGAAGCTGAACGATGGTTATTTACGTTTAGGGGATAGTTATTTTGCAACCAGTAAATACTGGCCAGCTATTGAAACATATAATAAGGCATTGGCGCTCAGCGGTCCAGAAAAGGACTATGCTTCGTACCAAAAGGCTATGAGTTATGGTTTTGTGGGCAAAGGAGATACCAAAATCGAAAGTCTCGAAAATTTTATTTCGGAATACACAAGGTCAAGCCTTAGGGACGATGCGCTCTATGAGCTGGGGAATTCGTATATAAATGATGGACAAGAAAGTAAGGGCTTACAGGCCTATGATCGATTGATACGTGAATTTAGGGCAAGCAGTTTGGTTCCGCAGGCCTTAATGCGACAAGGGTTGGTACATTATAATGGCGATAGGAATGAAGATGCCTTGGCTAAGTTTAAGACTGTAGTTCGGGATTTTCCTAAAAGTCAAGAAGCAATACAGGCTGTTGCCACAGCAAAATTAGTATATGTTGATTTAGGTCGCGTAAACGAGTATGCAGCATGGGTAGAAAATCTGGATTTTGTAGAT
>JBLHNI010000223.1:0-5344 GCA_047650615.1 Maribacter sp. | reverse complement strand
TATTGTTGAGCACTTCCTTTTGTATGGTTCGCTTTACCGGTCTAGCGCCAAATTGGGGTTCATAACCCTTCTCTGCCAAGAAACTAATCGCTTCATCGGTTGCATCTAAAGTAATGTTCTGTTTGTTCAATATCTTTTTTAATCCTTCTAATTGTAACTTTACAATCTTATGGATATTCTCCTTGGTTAGTGGTGTAAACATGATGATATCATCTATTCTGTTTAAGAACTCTGGGCGTATTGTTTTATTCAATAGCCCCATAACTTCAACCCTTGCATCTTCCGCGGCACTAATGCTATCATTTGAATTTTCAAACTTTTCCAAGATAATATGACTACCCATATTACTGGTCATAATAATGATGGTATTCTTAAAATCAGCCAAACGACCTTTATTGTCTGTTAGCCTTCCTTCATCCAATACCTGCAATAGGATATTAAAAGTATCTGGGTGTGCCTTTTCAATCTCATCCAACAGTACAACAGAGTAAGGGCGTCTGCGCACGGCTTCCGTTAACTGTCCGCCTTCATCATACCCAACATATCCCGGAGGTGCACCTATTAATCTGCTAACCGAGTGCCGTTCTTGGTACTCGCTCATATCTATTCTGGTCATGGCATTTTCATCATCAAAGAGATACGCAGCCAAGGTCTTTGCCAATTCGGTTTTTCCAACTCCTGTAGTACCCAAGAACAAGAAGGAACCAATAGGTTTTTTCATGTCCTGTAAGCCGGCCCTACTTCTTCGGATAGCGTCTGATACCGCTTGTATGGCTTCATTTTGACCCACAATACGTTTGTGTAGTACATTCTCAAGGTTCAATAGTTTTTCTCGCTCGCTTTGAAGCATTTTCGTTACCGGAATACCTGTCCATTTGGCAACTACCTCGGCAATATCCTCGCTGGTTACCTCTTCCTTGATTAAGGTTCCTACCTCCTGCTGTTCTGCCAATTCTTCCTGAAGCTTAACAAGGTTTTCCTGTGCTTCCTTAATTTTACCATATCTTATTTCCGCTACCTTTCCGTAGTCTCCATTACGCTCCGCTCTTTCCGCATCTGCCTTGAAATTTTCAATATCTAATTTTGTTTTTTGGATATTATCCACCACAGTTTTTTCGCTCTCCCATTTTGCGAACATTTCATTTCGTTCGTCCTTTACATTTGCAAGGTCCAAATTAAGTACCTTGAGTTTAGACTTATCATTCTCTCTCTTTATGGCCGCTATCTCAATCTCCAATTGCATAATTTTCCTATCCAATACGTCTAGTTCCTCTGGTTTAGAGTTGATTTCCATACGTAATTTGGAAGCGGCTTCGTCCATAAGATCAATAGCCTTATCTGGCAAAAACCTATTGGTGATATAACGCTGTGAAAGCTCTACTGCGGCTATTACGGCTTCATCCTTTATACGGACTTTATGGTGTGCCTCATATTTTTCCTTGATTCCCCTAAGGATGGAAATAGCACTCTCCGTATCTGGCTCATCCACAATAATTTTTTGGAACCTCCTTTCCAAAGCTTTGTCCTTTTCAAAGTATTTTTGATACTCATCTAAAGTTGTTGCACCTATAGCCCTTAGTTCTCCTCTGGCTAAAGCAGGCTTGAGTATGTTTGCCGCATCCATGGCACCTTGCCCGCCACCTGCACCTACAAGCGTATGTATTTCATCTATGAACAAGATGATATCGCCAGCAGCACTGGTAACCTCTTTGATAACTGCCTTTAAACGCTCTTCAAATTCTCCTTTGTATTTGGCTCCTGCGATTAGGGCTCCCATATCCAATGAATATATGGTCTTATTCTTTAAATTTTCTGGAATGTCGCCTTGTACGATACGGTGCGCTAAACCTTCTGCAATGGCTGTTTTACCCACGCCAGGCTCACCAACCAGCATAGGATTGTTCTTGGTTCTTCTAGATAGGATTTGAAGTACCCGCCTAATTTCTTCATCTCTACCTATTACTGGGTCTAATTTTCCGCTATCTGCTAACTCGTTTAGATTTTTAGCATACTTATTTAAGGAATTATATGTGTCTTCAGCGCTTTGAGACGTAACCTTAGCGCCGTTACGTAATTCTGATATAGCAGCAAGTACATTTTTTTCCGAAACTCCTTGGTCCTTTAAAAGGTATGCAATCTTACTTTTAGATTTAAAAATAGATAAAAAGAGATGCTCTATGGAAACATATTCATCTCCCATCCCTTTTGCTACAATACTAGCTTCATTCAAAGTCTTACTGGCTTCTCGGGAAAATTGTAATTCTCCTCCCTCAACTTTGGGAAACGTATTCATCTCCTTCTCTAAAATCTGATTAATCAGGTTAGGATTTAGCCCTAATTTTTTGAGCATAAAGGGAATAGCATTTTCATCTACCTCTGTAATCGCTTTAAAAAGATGCTCATTCTCTATTTGCTGATGTCCCATAGTCTGGGCTATCAATTGGGCTTGTTGTATGGCCTCTTGTGATTTTATTGTGAAATTATTACTGTTCATATTTATATATGTTTAGTTTCTTAGGTTATTTTTGTCTAATAATAAACAACAATCTTACCAATAAGGGGTAAGCGACAAAATGTCGGTAAAGCAACTAATTCACAAGACATTACGTCAGTATTGTAAGGATTTTTAGATTTGTTGACAAATAGATAAAAAGTATGGGATTATTTAATAAGATGTTCGGGAGCAAGAATGAGGAAACTCCTAAAGAAAGTAAAAAAATAGATTGGGTACCTCTAACGTCTGTAGAACAACTAGATGATATTACAGCTAAATCTGCAGGAAGACCACAAGTAATCTTTAAACATTCTACCAGCTGCGGCATTAGCCGTATGGTCCTAAATATGTTTACCGGTTCTTACGCGCTAGAAGCTGAAATCATAGATATGTATTTTTTAGATTTACTTGCGAATAGGAATATATCTAATGCTGTAGCAGAAAAGTTTCAAGTGATGCATCAATCGCCGCAAATGTTGATTATTAAAAATGGGGTAGTAGTGGCTCATGATTCCCATGGCGCTATAAATGAGTTGGAATTGGAGAGATATATATAGTCCACTTGGTACTTAGGCCTATAAGACGCCCTCTGTAATCGCAACTAGCTAAACTAGCTCAGCGCTATTGTGCGGATAGAAGCCTAATTTTATAGAGCGTTGCAGTACTCTCAAACCTTATAACAACCGAAGTCCATATACTTTTAGATTAAAAGTATATGGACTTTAGTATTATTAACTAATGGTAATTAATTAAATCGTTGTCTACCTAAGATGTTTTTAAGATTATTTTTTAAATCTTCCCCGGCATCATAGACCATTTGTTCGTTACTTGGAAATGGAACCCTTGCCAATTGTAATAATGAAAGCAAGTTATTTTCCAAAGCTCGTTTATCCCCGTCGTAGTTGGCGTAACTATGTTCGAATATAAAATTACTAGCCAATGGATATTGGTTTAACTGCTGTTGTTTTCTTAAGTCTACAAAGTTTACAAGCCCCGTTACTTGAGCACTTTTAAATTGTGTAAACTGATAAAAATCTGCACGAACTGTTTTAAAATTATCCGTTTTAATCTTATTGCCAAGACTGTCTTTTACAACATTACCTCGTTGATCTTTAACATAGGTAAAGCCATCTTTGACCTGTCTTTCTTTTATGATTTGTTTCTCATTAATCTGCTCTGGAGAGATATTGATGTCCTGAAAAGAAACTTCCATTTGATAATCATAATCCAAGTCGGTTATTTTATTTGTATGGTATTCCGTCCATAGGTTATTTAATCCGTAAGTATTAAAATTCAATAATTCTTCTTCTAATCTTACCGGGATTACCTTATCCGTATTATTAAATATTTCTACGATTACATAATCCAACCCTTTCTGATATGCTTCATCTGTCTTTTGTCTTACGTCTCTATAATCTGGACTAATTTCCTGTAAATAAGTTAAATCATCATATGCTTGTCTAAAGTTTATTTTAGTTTTACCAGATGCAAGTAAGTTTATAGCGTTGTTATACAGGTAACCAGACAAGGTTTCCTTAGCAGCTATTATTTGTGTATCATAATTTTTAAAACTGAACTGCGCCTTTCTGTTTTCATCTGTTATGCGTAAAGGTAATAAAGGTCGTATTTGTTGTTGCACGGACTTTAATTGCTCGTAGGTTTTAAAAATTGATTCATAGTTTGCTGGATTACCCTCTTTTTTTAGAAAATTGATATGCTGTAACTCACGTTCTGTATTCTTTTTAAACGCGTCCTCTAGCATTACTATGAAAGGCTGATGACTTTTTTTATCTTTATTATCTGCAATATTAGAAATAGCCTTAGTAATGGCTGTCCAGTAATTACCAGAATTTAAAGCTTCCTGAGTCCTTTTAACTCCACTACAGGAAAACAAAATAACAAAAGTACCGTAAAGTAGAATTTTTTTCATGACGTTATATTTTAATGTTTGGTTTGGTATTTCAATCTCTGTGCCAAAAAGACACAAGACGATAACGCAAAAGAAATCGAATTAGTGTAAGCACTGCGTTTATATATAGCCTAGGGACATTTTAACTAGTTCATTTTTTATCTATATTTCGTTTTGATTGTTAACTAGTTATTGATAAATAATAAGATTTATGAGTTAAATAATTCGAATGGAATCACAAGCTATTCGTATTTTTGTAGCCTAATACAATAATAAAACACTATGCAAAGGGATAATCGCATTTTTGAGTTAATCGAAGAAGAAAGACAGCGCCAGATTAATGGTGTAGAACTGATTGCTTCGGAAAATTTCACCAGTCCGCAAGTAATGGAAGCTTCAGGTTCGGTTTTAACTAATAAATATGCTGAAGGATACCCAGGTAAGCGTTATTATGGTGGTTGTGAAGTTGTTGATAAAGTAGAACAACTAGCTATTGATAGAGCTAAGGAGCTTTTTGGAGCTGCCTATGCCAACGTTCAACCGCATTCAGGTTCCCAAGCAAATGCATCAGTTTATCATGCCTGTTTGAAACCCGGGGATACGATATTAGGTTTTGACCTTTCACATGGTGGTCATCTTACCCACGGTTCCCCAGTTAACTTTTCGGGAAGGCTATACAACCCTGTTTTTTATGGAGTTGATGAAGCAACAGGACTATTGAATTATGATAAAATTCAAGAAATAGCATTAAAAGAGCGTCCAAAATTGATTATCGCCGGAGCATCGGCGTATTCTAGGGATATGGATTTTGAGCATTTTCGTAAAATTGCAGATAGTGTTGATGCCTTGCTATTGGCCGATATTTCGCACCCATCCGGATTGATTGCAAAAGGAATATTAAATGACCCTATCCCACACTGCCATATTGTTACAACAACGAC
>JBLHNI010000222.1:0-5350 GCA_047650615.1 Maribacter sp. | reverse complement strand
ATTTTTCAAAGCTGGTTTTAGTATTTTTAAAAATGGTAACCGGCATGTATTCGCCTACCAATATTAAATCTTCTAAACCATCAGCATTAATATCTTTCCAAATAGCATCGGTAACCATACCTATATTGTTTAATTTTGGTGCGTAGGTTTCCGTCACGTCTTTAAGTTTTCCTTGAATATTTTTTAATAAATAGCTTTTTTCTGGTATGGGATATTGAGCAAATGGGGTGCGGCCACCAACAAATAGATCTGTAAAACCATCTTTATCAAAATCAATAGCTTTAACTACCGAACCGCTACCATTTATGCTAGGATGGAAATCTGGAGCAGCTTCAAAATTCCCTTGACCGTCATTCACAAGCAGGATATCTGAGTATAGATTATCTTCATTCATAAACTCGTTACTGCCAGATACTAAGTATAAGTCAAGGTCACCGTCGTTTTCCAAGTCAAACAGTGCCATTCCCTCTTGTTCGTATTTTTCTAAGGTGTCAGTCGTTAGTAATGGTCTTTCGTTAAATACCCCTTCTTCATTTTGAAAAAAGATACTGGGGGACTGCCCTGCAGAACTTCCGAGAATAAAATCTTCCGTACCGTCATTATTCAAATCTCCGGTGACAAGGCATGGCCCATTTTGCGTAAGTTTATGCGGTAATATACGCTGTACACTAAAGTCTACCACATCTTCCTCTTTATGAATATACTCAATACCCACTACATCTGTCACCTCTGTGAAGTAGGATAAAGTTTCTTTAGCTACTAAGGGGAATTTTAAGTCTCTCAGAGAAATTGGTTTTGCGGAGGTATGATCAATGGTGAGCATTGAATTTTTGGAGACCCCTTCTATTTTTTGAAAGGTGCCATCTGGCCATAGTACTTCCAAACGTGCAATTGTTTTTTTGCTGCCTAGTCCAAAATGTATACGATCTTCTATGGTGGACATATAGCCTCTGCCTAAATAGTGTTCATGGTACATAAATGTGCCATCCTCATGGCGTACCACTACTTTGGTTCCGATTCCTGAACGGTTGCCTTTTGGCCCCAATAGCGCTACACGCAAGTAGTTGTTTTTATTTTCGGGTAGTTCATCACTATTGTTTTTAAATAGGAAAGCTTCATCATTAATATTATTCACAATGTAGTCTAGGTCGCCGTCACCATCTAAATCCACTATGGCCGCTCCATTGGAAAAGGAAGGGATGTCTAGGCCCCATTCCTTGCTTACGTCCACAAACTTGTAATCGCTATCATACTGGTAGGCGTAGTTGGGTATTTTTATCTGGGGGATAGAATCCAAAATTTGTCCGGGTTTTAGATAGCGGCTAACATTGAACTTAAAATCCCCAAAGTCCAAATCTGTGATATCCCTTGGAAAGCCATTCGTAATCAAGAGGTCTTTATGGCCATCATTATTCATGTCGGCAAATAGTGGAGACCAGCTCCAGTCCGTTCTCGCTATCCCGGCCATAAGACCTATTTCACTAAAAGGAACGTTTGGACCATTGCCCTTCTGCAACATATTACGACTGTATTGGTATTCGTAATCAAATTTTTCGTTAAAAATATAATTAGCGTACTTGGTGTTGGGAATGGTTGTTTTTGTTCTGTTATTGGTTTCGCCCAACATATCCAAAGTAATAATATCTACATAGCCATCGTTGTCATAATCGGATATGTCGGAGCCCATAGAAAATTTACTTTGGTGTTTTACCTTTTCTTCTATTTTGTTGGTAAAGGTGCCGTCTTGGTTATTTACATAAAGCAGATCGTTGCTTAGGTAATCGTTACTAACATATATATCTGGCCAACCATCGTAATTTAAATCTGCTATTGCTAAGCCTAATCCATACCCCTCTATGGTGATACCGGCTTTTAAACTTACATCTTCAAAAGTACCATCGCCGTTATTTCTGTAGAGACGGTCGTTGCTCTCGGCAGATCCATCCGTTATTTTTTCCCTGTAGTTTGCAGGCAGTAGATGTACATCAACATTATTTAATACATAAAGATCTAATAAACCATCTTTATCATAATCAAAAAATGTGGCGCCCATACTATTTTCAGTACCAGCGATACCGTAATCTTCGGCCATCTCATTAAAAGTGGGTATTCCGTTAGGATCAAGGCCTTGATTAACAAAAAGTAGGTTCTTACGTTGTTGGTTGGAGGGTAGCATGGCAGAGCACACATATATGTCCAACAAACCATCTAGATTTATGTCTGCTAACGCAATTCCTGTATTCCAATTATTGGATGCACCTATATTTGCTTTGTCCGATACATTTTTAAAGGAAAAATTTCCCTGGTTTAAATACAGTTGATTCTCAACTTGATTACCACTAAAAAATAGATCAGGTTTACCGTCGTTGTTGAAATCGCCAACCCCAACGCCACCACCATTGAAAATATACTCACTGGTAAGAATGTTGAAACTGTCAGACTCTATAATCTTGTTATTAAATTCAATATTGGAGTCCGCTGCAGGTATTTTTATGAATAGTGTAGCGGTTTTCTCGTTGCAGGAAACAACAAGTAAGACTAGTGAACAAAGAAGACCAAAAATGATTTTTCGCATGGAAATACGTATAGGATTGTTAGTGATAACTAAAATAGTTGCATTTTTTTTGCCAATGTATTTAGCGGGTATAAAAGTATGTTAAACCCATTGAAAAGAAAAATAATTAACTAGGGATGGTAGCGGCTCATGGCACTTATAGAGAATATAGTGTATAAAAAAAGGAACAGAGCGCATATAACGCCCTGTTCCTAAATATATAAATTGATTTACTAGCTTAAATTAATATCCTGGGTTCTGCGTAAGAACTCCCTGGCTTAAATCGATAGCATCAATCGGAATAGGTATTAAATCGAAAGTAGCTTGATAAGGTAGCACTTTAGGACCAAAGTTTTCGATAACTCTGGTTTCGTTAACATAGTACTGTGGTAAGACAGTCGTAGTAACGCCCCATCTTCTAAGATCGAACAATCTGTGACCTTCCATACCTAGTTCCAATCTACGTTCTTGTCTAACGGCTTGTCTAGCAAAATCAGCATCAGCAAAAGAAGTATATAGCCCAACTACGTAATTTGCGGCAGGACCGCTACCATCGATTGCTTGCACGAAAGATGTGTTTGCAGCTCTAGTTCTAACTTGGTTCACATAATTTAATGCTGTAGCCAAATCACTCTCTTCTACAGCTGCTTCCGCTGCCATTAATAGTACATCTGCGAAACGCATAATGTTGTAGTTAAGACCGGAGTGTTCTTGACCCCAATCTCCTTGACCACGGCTAACGCCGATTTCACTTTCTTGGTATACACTCTTTTTAGGTAAGTAAACTCCGGATATATCTGCTATCGGTGCCGCTCGTATCCACTCTTTACCAATATGTTCTCCAAAACCATTATAATCGATACCTCTTCTACCAACGGTGTAATCCAATCTTGGATCCACTGGAGTAGTCGTATCTGGTTCAAATGCATCAGCTGAAGCGATATTATAATCATTCTTAAAAATTGGAACGTCTGCTATATTAAGAATAGGTAAGCCAGCGGCATCTACTTGATATGCATTGGCCAAATCTATTGATGGCATGTAAAATCCACAACATGAACCGAATGGTCCACCACCAGGGAAATTAAGTGTGCTACCAATGTTTCCGTTAAAAGAAAATCCAGAATCCGCAGAAAATTGTATCGCGAAAACAGATTCAGGTGAGTTTTCACCAGCTGCACTAAAGTTATCCAAGAATTCTGGATTCAAAGAAAATTCACCGCTGTTAATTACTTCATTAAGTAAAGTAAGGGCCGGGCCAAATTCTTGCTGAAACAAATGTGCTTTTCCTAGAAAAGCTTTTGCTACTACTGCGGTTGGTCTTCCTGCATCTGATTGATCCGCTCTTGTGGCTGGTAAATTATCAATAGCAAATTGAAGATCAGCTTCAATCTGGTCCCATGCTGGACCGGAATTTGGTTGATTAAACTCTAAATTCGTAAAGTTTTCAACAGAAATTATAGAAACGTTTCCATATATTTTGGTAAGTTCAAAATAATAGTGTGCTCTTAAAAACTGAGCTTCTGCCTGTTGTTGTGTTAACTTGGTGGCTTCTGAGTCTTGCAACGTGCTGGTGTCGATTCCGGCTATAACGTTTAGTGCTGCGTTTGCTCGGTTTACGCCTGCATACAACGCTGCAAATTTAGATCTAAAATAACCGTTTGCCGTTCGAATATCATTTGTTTCAAGCTGAAATAGTTCTTCTTGATCGGCATCATTACTGCCTTTATGAGCATCATCGGACATAACATCTAACCACCAATTGTCTCCACTTACCCCAAATCCATTTCCTGGGCTGTTATTTCGCTGGCCGTCCAATACGGAGTAGGCACCTGTTAGTAATAAATTAACACCCTGGGTGTTGGCCAAAGAGTCGTCGTTTAATGCCCCAATATCTGGGGTTTCCGAAAAGTCATCACCGCAGGAATACAATCCTATTAAGGCGGCAAAGACGTAAATTAATTTCTTTTTCATTTTTTTACAATTTTAAATTAACTCCAAATAAAAATATTCTAGACAAAGGAAAGGTATTGCTATCTACTCCTATTGTCAAACCATTATCTAAATTTCCTGGACGTATCTCTGGATCAAGACCATTATAGCCCGTAATAGTAAATAGGTTAGTAGCATTCACGTATACTCTTAAATTGTCCATTCCCCACTTGTCTATCATGGTATCTGGGAAACTATAACCAATAGAAAGGTTTTTTAATCGAACAAAAGAACCATCTTCAATAAAGAAGGAATTAGCACTGGTTTCCCCGTTCAAAACTGCAAAAGCTAATGCAGGAGCATTACCATTAGGATTGGTAACAGGATCAAAAGAATCTAAAACCCGTGTACTTCTATTGCCATCAGGGAAGGTTCCAAAGTCTGTGTATATCCTATCGAAGTTGTAAATATCGTTACCAAGAACACCTGAGAATAATGCACTAAAATCCCAATTTTTGTAATTGGCATTCAAGTTAAGCCCTACGGTGAAATCTGGATGCGGATTACCAATAAAATCTCGATCGTCATCGTTGATAACATTATCTCCGTTCAAATCTCTATATCGCAATCTACCAACACCTGCAGCATCGTTCGCAAATCCTTGATCCGGACCTGCTGCAACTTCAGCTTCAGAGCGGTAAATACCATCTGCTACTCTTCCGAAGAAAGAGGCCAACGGTTGTCCTACTTGTGTTCTATTGAATACCCCTGTCCTAAAACTGTTTCCTCCTTGAAATGCACTTGCCAATTCGGTAACTTCGTTTCTGTACGTAGAAACATTTAAAGCAGCACCATAGCTAAAGT
>JBLHNI010000221.1:0-5369 GCA_047650615.1 Maribacter sp. | reverse complement strand
TGGTGAGTTTTACTCCATCGCCGTTACCAATAATTACCAACAAGCGGATACGGGTACCAAAATGATTCACTTAGGTAAGAATACCAGAAGTACCATTATCTCAAAAGGAATATCTGCAGGAAAATCGCAAAACAGCTATAGAGGATTGGTGCAGATTGGATCAAGAGCGGAGAATGCAAGGAACTTTTCGCAATGTGATTCTTTATTAATGGGTAACGAATGTGGCGCACATACCTTCCCATATATCGAGGCTAAAAACAAAACGGCGCAGGTAGAACACGAAGCTACTACCAGTAAAATTGGTGAGGACCAGATTTTTTACTGTAACCAAAGAGGTATAAATACTGAAAAAGCTATTGCCCTTATCGTTAATGGGTTTAGTAAAGAAGTATTGAACAAGTTGCCTATGGAGTTTGCGGTAGAAGCGCAAAAACTGTTGGAAATAAGTTTGGAAGGTTCTGTAGGATAATAAATCCCACTAGTACAAGAGAAAAAAGCTCAATAGACGCTAACAAAAATGAAAAGAGTATTATATACATTCATAATTGCCATTTTGGTTCTTTCTTGCAAAGAAGTAAAAAAGGAAAGCGTTGAGACTGTTTCAGATATTCAAAAACCAGGGGTTAAACTGTATACGTTTAGTGGCGGTACCGTTGGGGTAAATAATTTGGAGCTTTTTTCTCAAGATACTACCTACCAAGGTCAGACAAAGGAATTTTCTGACCCATTTTATGTAATTAGTCACCCAAAAGGGAATCTTATGTGGGATGCTGGTTTGCCAGAAGCCCTTGTTTCGGCTCCAGAACCTATTACTCCAGAAGGAGGCGCTTTTACCATTTCAAGAAAGGATTCTGTACTCAACCAATTAAACATAATTGGGATGACTCCGGATGATATAGATTTCTTAGCCCTTTCGCACACACATTTTGATCATAGTGGTCATGCAAATGTCATGCATAAATCAACATGGTTGGTTCAGGGTACAGAATATGATATGATTACGAGTGATGAAATCAAGAACAGTGAAAATGCTGGCCTGTATGAGGCTATTAAGGAACTAAAAAATATACAAAGGATTGAAGGAGATTTAGACGTATTTGGAGATGGTACGGTGGTTATCAAATCTATGCCAGGGCACACACCAGGGCACCAAGTATTGTATTTGGAACTTACCGAACATGGACCTATGTTGCTCACTGGAGATTTGTATCATTTATACGAGAACAGAGAACATAAAAGGGTGCCAAGTTTTAACTACGACGTAGACCAGACCCTATCCAGTATGGATGCTTTTGAAGCTTTTGCGAAGGAGAAGAACGCGAAAGTATATCTGCAACATCAAAAAGAAGATTTTAATAAAATGCCTAAGGCACCAGAATATTTAAAGTAGAAACACATGTTGACAATTAAGGATTTACACGCTCAAGTAGAGGATAAAGAAATTTTAAAAGGTATTAACCTAACGGTAAACGCTGGAGAGGTACACGCTATTATGGGACCTAACGGTTCTGGTAAAAGTACCTTAGCATCTGTAATTGCAGGAAAAGAGGAATTTGAAGTGACAAAAGGATCCATTAGTTTGGAAGGAGAAGACCTGGAAGATATTTCACCAGAAGAAAGAGCGCACAAAGGGGTCTTTCTTTCGTTTCAGTATCCTGTAGAAATTCCTGGAGTTTCCGTGACTAATTTCATGAAAACAGCTATTAACGAAACCAGGAAGGCAAAAGGTTTGGAAGACATGCCAGCCAAGGATATGTTGAAGATGATTCGTGATAAGGCGGAGCTTTTGGAAATAGACCGTAAGTTTTTGTCACGTTCCTTAAATCAAGGTTTTTCCGGTGGAGAAAAAAAACGTAATGAAATTTTTCAAATGGCAATGCTAGAGCCTAAATTGGCGATTTTGGACGAAACCGATTCTGGCCTAGATATTGATGCACTTCGTATCGTTGCCGCAGGTGTAAATAAACTGAAAAGCAAGGATAACGCTGTTATCATTATTACGCACTACCAAAGATTGTTGGATTATATCGTACCTGATTTTGTACACGTAATCCACAATGGGAAAATTGTAAAATCCGGGACCAAAGAATTGGCGTTGGAATTAGAAGAAAAGGGATACGATTGGCTAAAGAACGAAGCAGTAGTTTAACACTGTATCGTTTTTATTTTCGCGAATGCGGGAATTAGGTGAAGTAGTATATAAGTTAAATTGAAAAGATTCCCTTTTTCAAGGGAATGACATTAATAGTATTATGGATTTAAAAGAAAAATTAATTTCTTCCTTTATGGCCTTCGAGAACAATGTGGATGTTGAACATCCCGTTCACGATGTGCGTACGGAAGCCATAAAGAATTTTGAGAATAAGGGATTCCCTTCCAAAAAAGAGGAAGCTTGGAAATACACCTCTTTAAATAGTCTTCAAAAAATAGATTTCAGTATTTTTCCAAAACAGGATAATGCGATTGAATACAAGGACGTTAAAAAGTATTTTGTTCACGAAATAGACACGTATAAAATTGTTTTTATAGATGGTGTGTATAGCTCAAATCTTTCTGAAACGACTCATGATGGGGTGGATATCTGTTTGATGAGCTCGGCCCTGACCAAGCCCATGTATAAGCAGATTATAGATGTGTACTTTAATAAAGTAGCCTCCAAGGATGAATCTTTAACGACCTTGAACACCGCTTTTTGTAGGGAGGGTGCTTATATCTATATTCCAAAGAATAAAATGCCTAAAAAACCTGTTGAAATCTTACATTTTGCAACAGGGAACGAGGCATCCATAATGTTGCAACCTCGAAACTTGATCATTGTAGAGGAAAATGCAGAGGTACAGATTATAGAACGGCATCAGAGCCTTACGGCCAATGAGGTGCTTACGAACTCTGTAACCGAAATATTTGCGGCGAAAAGTGCTATTGTAGATTATTACAAGATACAGAACGATACCGCGAACGCATCTTTGATAGATAATACATACGTTGATCAAAAAGGGAAGAGCCATGTAAAAGTACACACATTCTCTTTTGGTGGAAAATTAACTCGTAACAACCTTAATTTCTATCAAAACGGCGAGTATATGGACTCTACCTTGAAGGGGGTTACTATTTTAGGTGAAAAGCAGCATGTAGATCACCATACTTTGGTGCATCATATTGAACCGAATTGTGAGAGCCATCAGGATTATAAAGGAATTTATGGCGATAGTTCTACAGGGGTGTTTAACGGGAAGATTATCGTAGATAAGATTGCCCAAAAAACCAATGCGTTTCAAAAAAATAATAATATTTTGATAAGCGACAAGGCTACGATAAATTCAAAGCCGCAATTGGAGATTTTTGCGGATGACGTAAAATGTTCCCATGGTTGTACGATTGGTCAATTGGATGAGGACGCTATGTTCTACATGCAGACTAGGGGAATTCCTAAAAAGGAGGCGAGAGCTCTATTAATGTACGCCTTTGCGAACAATGTGTTGGAAAGTGTTCGTATTCCAGAGCTAAAAACAAGAATTAATAAGTTGATTGCTAAAAAGTTGGGTGTTAATTTAGGTTTCGACTTATAGGAAAATGATATGTAGTACCATAACATATAAAAGAGCCGTTTTCACAACGGCTCTTTTTATGTTTTTATGCCAAGGGGTAACAGCCCAAGAAACCCGTTTTGGTATAAAAGGCGGGCTTAATTATTCTTCTATTGTAGGTGATTTGACAGATGGGCTAAAGTTTCGATTTTCTGGGCATGGGGGTATTTTTTTAGAAATCTATTTTTCGGAGAAATTCAAGTTACAACCAGAATTGTTATATTCTTCTCAGGGATTCCAGTTCAGTACCGATTTAGCGGCTATACAAAATGGAGGTGCAGCTGCAGACGATAACGACTTTAGAACCAACGTGCAGTTAAACTTTATTACGGTTCCTATTTTAGGGAAATTTGCTTTGAATGATAAGTGGGATGTAGAATTTGGCCCACAGTTTGGTTTCTTATTAAACCAAGTTACTAAACTCAAGGATTTGGACCAGTCCTCTAATGCATCTGGGGATAGAAAATCTTCTGTCCCAGGCGATTTTCAACTGGATTATGGTGCGGCTGTCGGATTAGATTATAAATTGACCGACAACCTATCGGTTTCTCCCAGGTTTTATGTAGGGCTTCGTAACCGACTTAATGGTTTAGCAGGGGCTCAGAATTACAATGCTTCCATGCAATTATCGCTTAACTATATGTTTAGATAGTTCGTTACCGATGAGTTCCTACACGGCCCAATTCGTATGTTGTTTTTTGGGATTTCATTGGCTATGCTTTAACCTTTTGTTGGGTTTTCCTAAAACTGCTAAGGTTTACATTTGTTAGCAAAAAAATGTAATCATATGAATGTAAAACTAATTTTTAGACTTTTGTTCCTTGTTTCAGTAACAGCGATCGCTCAAGACAAAAAATGGAGTGTAGAAGCCAATTACCCCATTTCAATTGCGGGTAAATTGGGCAATGATAACCCGGGTATCGTCGACTTAGGGATAAAATACCGCTTTTTAGATCTTAAAGTGGCTAGAATTGGAGCAGGGTTTAACGCCGGGGTATTCTATGATAAAATACAGAGTGGTTTATTCGACCCTGCGACCTCTAGGGATTTTACAGAAACTAATTGGTTATTTCAACCTAAACTATTTTCAGAATTTCAAATTGCAGGTATTCCTAAATTAAGACCAAGCATTGGTCTTGGTTATACTTTTATAAGGTCTAATTTTAAGGGACAGGCTAGGGGAGAAACTTTTGATTCTGGATATAGTGAAAGTGGTTTCAATTTTAATGTGGGACTCTCTTATGATATTACGGATAAGCTCTTTATTCAAGGGCAGTATGACAATATTAGATATTCGCAAGATTTCCGACCAACAGATAACTTAGGGTTCTTAAAGTTTGGGTTAGGTTTCCGTTTCTAAATCAGAGCTTTCATTCTGTGGGCGCTTTCATGGCTTTTCTTATGTAAGGAATACCATGAAAGTGAGGTTCGTTTATCCTACAGTACCTATCTTTGTAAATCAATTGAATTGCTATGTTTGATGTTACTAAAATCAGAGAAGATTTCCCCATTTTAAAACGAGAGGTCAATGGGAAACCATTGGTCTACCTAGACAATGCCGCTACCTCGCAAACACCACAACAGGTCATCGATGTCATTGTCGATTATTATTCCAATTACAACGCGAATATTCATAGAGGCGTACATGCACTTTCCCAGGAAGCTACCGATAAATACGAGCAGGCGCGAATTAAAATTCAAAAACATTTTAACGCTAAACATGCCCATGAGATTATTTATACCTCGGGGACTACCCACAGTATAAACATCGTTGCCAATGGT
>JBLHNI010000220.1:0-5378 GCA_047650615.1 Maribacter sp. | reverse complement strand
AACAGTTCGTTAAACAGCTATGACCGATTTTTGGTACAGGAAGATGTAGATGAAATTTTGGATAAAACCGTTTTTGGAACAGCGTATAGTTTGCAAGAGGCCGATGCAGCAGGAATTACCTTGGGCTATCCTGACGACGCATTGTTTCGGCGCTACTCCGAAGAAAATAACACGGCGAATGAAAGGCCGCGGTTAGCCGTATTTAAGACCTTAAGTACCAAGACTCCTTATGCCATACCTAACTTTGGTAAATATGAAAAGAATGTTAAAAAACTAATCAGTCATTCCACAAGCAATGAAAAGAACCAAAGGTTTATTTCACATAATGTAGAACTATTTGCTAGTTATAGCTATGCAGATGAAGCTATTGCTAACTTCATAAAGAAAGAAAGAAAAACAAAGGCATACAAAAACACCATCTATATCATTACGGGAAGTCATCTTAATCGGAATATTCCGTCGGAAAATGCGTTAAAACGTTATCAAGTGCCACTTTTGATGTATAGCCCGTTACTAAAACATCCATCTAAAGTAACAAACCTTGCCTCACATGCAGATATTGCTCCGGCCATTATTTCTTTGTTGGATAGGGCATATAGCTTAAAAGTGCCAAAAAAGGTAGCTTGGCTTGGGAATGGAGAACTGATTTCGAACGGAGATGACTTTGATAAGGAGATTCCATTATTCAGGGGAGCCAATAATATTAAGGATTATGTGCATCATGCCTTTTTTCTAACGGATGGAGAGGTAATCGAACTAAATGCTGAGCTAAACTTTACTGACAACGAGGTTCCGGATGAAACCATTAATATCATCAAAAATCGCTTTAGATATAGTAAATCAGTGAACAAATATGTGACCCAAAACGATAAATTAATCCCTAATGCACTATCCTCTGTAACCAATGATAAGCAGGGATTTTCCAAAACGGAAACGATCTGGTTGCAAAGTGTTTTTAACGGTAAGGATTTTGACGATGCCTATGAAACGGCAAGAAAACTTGCTTTTGACAAGGATTGGGATAGGGCACTGTTGCTATGTGAACATATCTTAAGTCGAATACCACGCCATCCGGATACGGAAATTTTAAAAGGCCGTATCTATTCTTGGAAAGAAGAATACGAGAAATCAGTGAGGACCTTAAAAGAGGTAGTTAGAAAATACCCGGAATATGCAGATGGATATTGTGCGCTTATGGATAGCTATTTTTGGTCTAATCCGCAGAAAGACATACGTCTGCTTATACAACAAATAGAACGGTATCAGTTAAATGATGCGTTACTTAACGAGAAAATAAAACGTGCAAGCAAACAAGAGTTCATGTCAGACAACCCAACAGTTAAACTAGACATGCATTGAAGTCGACTCAACTAACCACAGCCGTTTTACTCCTGTTTTTCTTGACTAGCGTTACCGGTCAAGAGTATGCTTATACTGGAGATCCAGATGCTTCTTACTTTACCGCTAGGGATTTAGTTTTTGAAGGAAAGCGCAGTGATGCACGGGATACTTTGATACGTGTACTTACACGGTACCCGGAATATATAGATGTGCAGTGCCTTTTAGCGAAAACATACAGTTGGGATAAAGAATTTGGACAAGCTAGAGCTCAATTTAATAGCATAATCAGTAAGAAAAAGCGAAATAAGGAAGTTTGGATAGGTGCGATAAAAAATGAACAATACGCAGATAATTTACATATTGGCTTGGGCTTGGCCAATAAAGCATTGATTTATTTAAAAGGCGATGCAGATATTCTTGCCCTCAAAGCTGAAATAGTAAAACAGATAGGAGATGCTCAACTCTTACAGAACAAATTGAAAGCAACAAAAATAGCAGAAGAGCGCAAGCAAGCATTTACTATTTATACAGAAGGCGAAGTGTTCGATCAAGTTTTAGATCCTATGTTCTATGGTGCTGTGGAATACAAAAAACAAACGAAATGGGGTGTTATATTGCCACGTATCAACTTTAATAGGCGTTTTAATATTAATGGAGTACAAGCGGAAGTGGATGCCTATCCTAAAATTTCTAAATCACTTAGTGGGTATTTTAATTATGGGTTTTCAACTTCGGAAATTTTTCCAAAACATAGAGTAGGGGTGGAATTGGCAAAAGAGTTGCCCAATGCCATGGAGGCTTCCTTAGGCTTTAGACACTTATCTTTTGTAGCAGATCAAGCAACTATTCTAACAGGCAGTTTTGGATTGTACAGAGGTAATTATTATGCCTCCATTAGGCCCTTTGTTGTGCCTGATGCAGTGAAAGGGATTGGAGTATCGGGTAGTCTTTTGGTACGGCGTTATCTTAAAGATGGGAACAACTATTTGGGAATGAACCTAGGCTACGGATTTGATACTGAAATGAATCAGTTTATCGTAGACGGAGAACTATTGGCGCAAACTTTATTGTTTTTAGAATCGCAACGGCTACGTTTTGAATATCAGTTTACGACGACAAAAAATAGCAATCAATACAAGGTGAATGTTGGTGTAAACCGCCAAGAACTCGCTTTTAGTTCTGGTGAATTCTTTTTATCGGTTACCGCAGGGCTATCCTATCAGGTTAAATTTTAGATAGATAACTAAAATTCTGACCAGAGCTTATTCTTTATGGTCTATCAACTCTAACGGGTATGAGTACCAATGAAATCGGTTACCAACTCCAATCTATACGTTTACAACAAAAACTTAGGGGTACACCACAATTAATTGTACACAGCCTGTGTTTCTTTTATGTTTACTGTGTAATTGAGTATTACCTAAATCTAATTACTAAAAAATAAAAAATCCATGCTTTACGACACCTATGGAGAGGAATATTTAGTGTTCCTTCAAGATTTAAACGAAATTTTAAGCCTTAACGAATTAGCGGAATTGGATTATATGTAATCCTTTTTCCAATTAACCCAAAATCTTTAAATATGGCCTATCAAAACCAAGACAACAATTCGTATCAGAATTTTATTCAAGACTTAAACGACATCCTTGTTGATTTCAATATTAGCAAGCTATCGTATTCTTAGTATAGTGTTCAGTATTTATAAAATAAAAGCACCTTCCAAAAGAAGGTGCTTTTATTTTATATAAAAACGTAAGTGTTATCCTAAATAGGTCTTCAATAATTTACTTCTAGAATTATGTCTTAATTTACGAATGGCTTTTTCCCTTATTTGTCTTACGCGTTCTCGTGTAAGGTCAAAGGTTTGACCTATTTCGGCTAAAGTCATAGACTGTTGGTCACCAATACCATAATAGAGTTTTACCACATCTGCCTCTCTAGGGGATAAGGTATCCAATGCTCTATTAATTTCAGTGTTCAATGATTGTTGCAATAGTTGATTATCTGGTCTTGGTGACTCACCAGAACGCAATACATCATAAAGATTAGAATCCTCTCCTTCGCGCAATGGTGCATCCATAGAAACGTGTCTCCCTGAATTTTTTAAAGACTGTTTCACCTCGCTTACGGTCATTTCCAACTCAGTTGCTATTTCTTCAGCAGATGGTGGTCGCTCGTGTGCTTGTTCTAAATAAGAAAATGTCTTTTTTATCTTATTTATAGAGCCAATTTTATTCAAGGGTAAACGTACCACACGGGACTGCTCTGCCAATGCTTGTAAAATAGATTGTCGTATCCACCATACAGCGTAAGAAATAAACTTAAAACCTCTAGTTTCATCAAAACGTTTGGCGGCTTTTACTAGTCCTAAATTGCCTTCATTTATTAAATCGGGTAGCTTTAAACCTTGGTTTTGATATTGTTTTGCCACGGATACCACAAACCTTAAGTTAGCAATGGTTAATTTTTCTAATGCAATCTGGTCTCCCTTTCGTATACGTTGTGCTAATTCTACTTCTTCATTTGCGGTAATCAAATCTATTTTACTAATATCTTGCAGGTATTTGTCCAAGGACTTTGATTCACGATTCGTTACCTGCTTGATTATCTTTAGTTGCCTCATATATAGATGTGTGTATGTTAGTAATTCTACAAGACAACATAATACATTATTATTGGCTCTTTTCCAAAAGGAACAAGACTTAATTATACATATTTTATAAGCTTTTAAGATTATTTGTAGGAAACCTCTTGTTCTTTCGGGGCAAAGCTTATTTTTGAACTAAGAGTATATTATGAGTAAAAGAGCCTTGAAAAACTACGTAGCAGAATTACCCAATGAGGAATTGAAGCTACAGCTCCTAGATTTGTATGAACGTTTTCCGGATGTGAAAACCTATTATGACTTTATATTTAACCCGAAAGAGGATAAATTGGTGCAAGAAGCGAAAACCAAAATTTCCAGTGAGTATTTTCCGGTAAAACGTAAGCGTCCAAAAGCGAGGCGTTCCGTAGCTCAGAAATATATAAAGCATTTTTTGAAATTGGGAATGGAGCCAAGCTTGGTAGCGGATGTGATGTGTTTTAATCTAGAAATAGCACAAACCTTTGCTATGGAACGTAATGTTCCAGATAGTTTTTATAAAAGTATGTCCAATTCCTTTTTAGAAATGACGGTCTTTATTTCGCAACATGGACTTCTAGGTGATTTTAAGGAACGCATACTCAAGATTTACGAACACACACAAAACGAAACCTGGCCTTTTGAAGAGGATTTTTCAAGAGCCTTAGATATATTGGATTAATATGGCAATAGTACTTATTAGACAGGATGATAAAATAGACCTTTGGAAAAACGCACTACTAAAAGCGAATCCAGAGTTACTTGTATATAGCTATTTAGAGGAGCACCCTAAAGAGGATATAACTATGGCACTTATTTGGAAGCACCCAGAAGGGAGTTTAGCCTTATATCCAAACTTAAAATGTATAGCATCGGCAGGAGCAGGGGTAGACTATATTTTTGAAGATGAAATGATACCGAATACCATTCCTATCACTAGGTTAGTAGATCCTTATTTGGCGGGAGATATGAGTGAACATGTGCTGGCATCTATATTCGCAGAACTTAAAAATTTTAACACCTATAAAGTTCAGCAAACTAAAGCAGTTTGGAAACCAAAAAACTATAGGCGACTTTCAGATGTTACTATAGGTATTATGGGCTTGGGAGAATTAGGTACACTCACTGCCAAAGATCTGGTACAAGCAGGTTTAAAGGTTCAGGGTTGGTCAAAAAATAAAAAATCTATTCCAGGAGTCACTACACTTTCTGGTAACAACGATTTAAAAAAATTTTTAAGGAAGTCAGATTTTTTGGTATGCCTGTTACCATTAACGCCAGAAACAACAGGAATTTTAAATAACGCACTGTTTGAGCAACTTCCTAAAGGCGCTTATATTATAAATGTAGCCCGTGGTGGTCATTTGGTAGATGCCGATTTACTGGCACAATTGGATAACGGACATCTTTCTGG
>JBLHNI010000219.1:0-5383 GCA_047650615.1 Maribacter sp. | reverse complement strand
TTTTTGCCTGTTCCCAGTTCATGATATAAAGATACGTCTTAGGAATAGAACACTCATTTTATGCTTACCACGTGTGTTTTGAAGGGTCTGATTAAAATTCATTGGTTTTAAAGATAAAGCGAAAAAAAATCTTCCACTTTGTTTACGTCCTGAAGTGAAAATTACAATAACCAATTAGAAAATGGATAGTCAGAGCGCAAATATATCGGAAGCTTTTACAACAAAAACCCCTTAAGTACGTTTGTAATAGATAGCATTTTAACGATAATATAATTGCGATACTATGAGATTTATTCTACTTGTTTTATTTATGGGCCTTTTTGGATTCAGCGCTCAAGCGCAAAATGTAGACCGAACGAATTTTAGGGCCGGTTTAAATGCAGGCATGGTAACAGGTGATTTCTCAGAAGCCTATAGCTTTGTTCTTGGAGTAGACTTGTATCAGCACTGGGGCGTTTCGAAAGTATTAGATTTAGGTGTCACCACTGGATTTTCAAATGCTTTTGGTGAAAAGCAAGAAATATCTGCTGGCGGCGTAGTCATAGAAACCGAATTTGACAACCTACAGTTTATACCGGTTGCAGGATCGGTTAGGATATACCCCACTACAGGTTTCAAAATTGGGGGCGACGTGGGCTATGCTATTGGAATAAATGAAGGCAACGAAGGAGGTTTTTATTATCGGCCTAGTATGGGAATAGATCTTAATGGAGGAAGTACAGAACTGAATATATCCTATTTGGCTGTCAACGGAGATGTTACTTATAGTAGCGTATTGTTTGGCTTACTTTTTTTATTTTAATTTTTCACAATAACAGAAAAATGTTAGCGTTATCACGTTTAATTATTTATTAAGTTTAAAATAAAAAGCATGAAAAAATTAGGAGTAATTGCAATGTTTGTTTTTGGCATTACCTTGTCAGTAAACGCACAAGAAGGTTTTGCCGTTAAGGCAGGTATTAATAATGTAAGTGCCAGTATAGATTTAGGAGCTTTTGGAGGAGATACTTCCAATAGTGAGTTAGGTTTCTATGTAGGTGGTGGATACAATTTTGAACTAGATGATACATGGTCTATAGAACCATCTGCGTTGCTTAGTATCGTAAGGGATTTAACAGCGCTATATATTCCAGTAATGGCTAAATATGAAATTGCTGAGTCATTTACTATTCAAGCAGGTCCTCAAGTTAATTATCTTTTAGAAGATGTTCCCGATGGTGCTTTTGGTCTTGATTTGGCTGTTGGTGGTGGCTATCAGATAAATGACAATTGGTTCGTTGAGGCCCGTTACGGATTTGAAGTGATGCGAGGTGGTGATTTTGGTGAGTTAGTCGATTATAATACGTTGACTGTTGGAGCTGGTTACCGTTTTAACTAATTACATACAATAGTATACTTAGAAAGCGAAAACTGTGGTTTTCGCTTTTTTTATACCCCAGTTTTATCCTTACTTTTACCACATGAAGCTAATTATTATTAACGGACCTAATTTAAATCTTTTAGGAAAGCGAGAGCCAGAAGTGTATGGTAAACAAACTTTTGAAGATTATTTTTCAACGCTTCAGTTTAAGTTTAAGGACGTTCAACTAGAGTATTTTCAGTCCAATATAGAAGGAGATTTAATAACTAAGTTGCAAGAAGTAGGTTTTAGCTACGATGGTATTATCCTAAATGCAGCTGCGTATACCCATACCTCTGTAGGTATAGGGGATGCTGTTAAAGCAATCGAGACTTCTGTAGTAGAAGTACATATTTCCAATACACACAAACGGGAGGAGTTTAGACATATTTCCTATATATCTTCTGGTGCTAAGGGAGTAATATTGGGTTTTGGCCTGCAAAGTTATGATTTAGCTATTCAAAGTTTTCTGTAGTATGTATTTAAAGTAGCTGGAATCTACCCTTCTGCTGTCTTCAAATATTTCTGTTCCACATAAAAAGTAGCAAACGGCAACAAAGAAGCGATTCCAAAAATAATAAACCGTTTGATTCCCCATTTTTTATTGATACAAACGAGCAGTGCTAAGGCTATAAAGGTGATAAAAAGAGCACCATGGGCATAACCAACGATTTTATTTGGGCCTGGGATTTCCGCCCAATATTTCAAGGGCATGGTAATTCCAAACAAAGCTAAATAAGAGATTCCCTCTAAAATGGCAGTCACTCTAAATAATTTCAACATATTCCTTTTATTTAAACTTGTAAACTACTCGTATCGTGTTGTTTTTATCTTCTAATAAGCTTGGCAGTAAAGCGCTTTCCAAAATCGTATAGTACTTAAAAGTCTTTGGAAAGTACTTTACTATAATCAGCCCTAAAGGAAAGGATTTAAACTGTTTGTTACAGATGAATTACTTCATCATACGCATCTGCCACGGCTTCCATTACCGCTTCACTCATGGTTGGGTGCGGATGCACAGTCTTTAATACTTCATGGCCTGTAGTTTCTAACTTACGCGCTAGAACAGCTTCTGCAATCATATCTGTAACTCCTGCCCCTATCATATGGCATCCCAGCCATTCACCATATTTTGCATCGAAGATGACCTTTACAAAGCCATCAGATGTTCCAGAGGCTTGTGCTTTACCACTCGCAGAAAACGGAAATTTACCCACTTTGATATCCAAACCTTGTTCTCTGGCCTGTTTTTCCGTAAGTCCTACAGATGCAATTTCAGGACTGCAATACGTACATCCAGGTATGTTTCCATAATCCAAGGCTTCTGTATGCATACCTGCTATTTTTTCAACACATAAAATACCTTCGGCAGAAGCTACATGCGCCAAGGCTTGCCCTGGCGTGACATCACCAATGGCGTAATATCCGGGAATATTCGTCTGATAAAAGTCATTGACCAAAATCTTGTCCCTATCGGTGGCAATACCAACATCTTCTAGTCCTATATGTTCAATATTTGTTTTAATTCCAACAGCGGAAAGTACAATGTCCGCTTCCAATACTTCCTCTCCTTTGGTAGTTTTTACGGTAACTTTAACACCATCTCCGGAAGTGTCTACTCCTGTAACTTCGGCAGAGGTCATTATTTTTACACCGGCTTTTTTAAAGCTACGCTCTAATTGTTTCGAGATGTCCTCGTCTTCAACAGGTACGATATTCGGCAGATACTCTACTACGGTAACCTCCGTACCCATAGCATTATAAAAATAGGCGAATTCGACACCGATGGCGCCGCTACCTACAACAATTAATTTTTTAGGTTGTTCTTTAAGCGTCATTGCAGCTCTGTATCCAATGATTTTTTTACCGTCTTGTGGTAAGCTAGGGAGTTCTCTGCTTCGAGCTCCAGTGGCGATGATGATATGGTTCCCACTATATTCGGTTTCGGTACCGTCTTCAGCCTTTACGGATACCTTCTTCCCGGGTTTTAATGTGCCGAATCCGTTGAGAACTTCAATCTTGTTTTTCTTCATTAAGAACTGTACACCCTTACTCATTCCTCCGGCAACGTTACGGCTCCTTTTTACTACAGCATCAAAATCTTTATCTACACCTTCGGCTTTTAGTCCATAATCTGCTGCATGCTTTAGGTATTCAAACACTTGCGCAGATTTTATTAAAGCTTTGGTAGGGATACACCCCCAGTTCAAACAAACGCCGCCAAGGCTTTCCTTTTCTATGATGGCGGTTTTTAGTCCCAGTTGCGATGCTCTAATAGCAGTAACATAACCTCCTGGCCCACTACCCAAAACAATAACGTCGAAAGTGCTCATAGTTGTAAAATTTTTAATGTTAAAACCCAAGTCCTTTTGGGAGCGCTGCAAAAATACAAAACCAAGTTTGAAGGACAACAATCTAGGTTAAATTTAAAAGGAAAGTAATGTGATTTTTATTGTGAACTGCTAGGCTTAAATTTTCTATGATTAAACCGTTTGGTATCCCCTTTAGGGATAGAAAGTGAAACCCACTTCGTTCCCTTGCGCATTTTACCTATCAGCACTAGTTGCCCCACGTGACTTGCATAGTGTGCCAACTGGCGGTTCACTGCTTCAATAATCGTATGTTCTTCGTTTCGTATTTTGATTATGGTATCGAAATTAGAACTATTTATTTGATGTAAAGCAGTAAATAAACAGTCCCATCCCGTGTTCCAGTAAGCTATTAGTTCTGCTTTGTTCTTATGCGGCTGTGTAAACTCGTTTTCTCGGTTGCGCCATTCTTTTTCGCCATCTTCAGTTAAAAAATTAGTCCATCTGCTGTGCATATTGCCAACCAAATGTTTTACGATAAGCGCAATAGAATTATCAGATTCGTTTAAGGTCCATTGAATATCTTCTTCGGATAACTGATATAGGGTTTTGTCACCCATGGCTTTGTACCGCTCAAATTCAAAGCGCGCACTGTCTATGAAACTTTCCCATGGATACATACTATCCTATTTTTTTTAGTTACTAGGAATAAACTTTAAGGCTACCCCATTAATACAATGGCGCTTTCCAGTGGTTTCCGAAGGACCGTCTTCAAATACATGGCCTAGGTGACCACCGCAAGTGGCACAATGTTCCTCGGTTCTTTTATAGCCTATTTTATAATCTACGTCATAGGTCACATTACCTTCAATTTCCCTATCAAAACTAGGCCATCCAGTACCCGAGTCAAACTTATGTTCACTTTTGAAAACAGGGGTGTCGCAACCTGCACATACATAAGTGCCTTCTTTTTTAATAGCTAACAATTCGCTAGTAAAGGGATTTTCAGTAGCAGCCTTTCTAAGCACGTAGAATTCTGCATCTGTGAGTTGCTTTTTCCATTCCGCCTCCGTTTTTGTAATCGGAAACTCCTTTTTTACTTCGGTTTGCGTGTTAGCTGTTTCTTTTTCTTGGGAGATGCCTTTACAGCTCGTAGCTAAAATGATTAGGGTAATTACTAGGGAATATTTCATAGCTTTTTAAGGTTAGTCTTTTTTCTTTTCAGTTCTTTCAAAGATACAGCACTTAACATAAAAATCCTGTTACTGTTTTCTTAAGGATTAAGAGCGCTATCAAGAATAACGCCCCATCAAAAAATGATGGAGCGTTTTGTTTTATGTTTTTAGTGTAAACTAATTTGCTTTAAATCTTTGAATGTTTTCTTCCACAATATTTAGTCTCCCCATAACCGACTGAATACTGCTTTTATCCAGCTTACCTTCTGTCAGGTCTGAAGGTAGTACAGCTATTCTAAAAACTTGATTGTCAGTATCACTGGGTTGTAAGGTGGTCAAGTCAAAGTTTGATTCCAAAAATAAATTCACATCCAAGAAGGTATGATCAAAGTTGTACTGCAATAATCCTTGATCTAATATTCTTGTTTGTGGCATTAATCTCCAAATGTCCACTGCTTCCCCATTCCCATCTTCTGTTTGGTCCCATAATAAGTATACCA
>JBLHNI010000218.1:0-5397 GCA_047650615.1 Maribacter sp. | reverse complement strand
GTTAAGACTTCCTTTATTTTATTAGGATCGCCTTTAGCAAGGTCAGCATAGGTTCCCATTCCAGCGTTAGCCAATGCTTCTGCTGCTTTAGGTCCTACTCCTTCAATCTTTGTAAGGTCGTCAGATTCAGTTTTCGTGTTTTTAGGAGCTGCTTTTTCTACTACGGTTGTAGCTTTAGTTTCAACTTTTTCTGGAGTTGGTTCAGCTTCTGCTTTTTCTACTACGGTTGTAGCTTTAGTTTCAACTTTTTCTGGAGCTGGTTCAGCTTCTGCTTTCGGAGCTTCCTTTTTTGCTTCTTTTTCTTTTTTTGCTTCTTCGCTAGCAGTCTTCTCTGACTTACGTTCCGCAAGACCTTCTGCTACCGCATTTGTTACTTGTGTCATGATGATGTCAATAGATTTTGAAGCATCGTCATTAGAAGGAATAAGATAATCAACATCTCTAGGATCAGAATTGGTATCTACCATGGCGAAAATTGGAATATTCAATTTTTGTGCCTCTTTAACAGCGATGTGCTCACGCATCGTATCAACGATGAATAAAGCTCCTGGTAATCGTGTCATCTCAGAAATGGAACCTAAGTTCTTTTCTAATTTAGCACGCAAACGATCTACTTGCAAGCGTTCTTTTTTGGATAAAGTAAGGAAGGTTCCATCCTTTTTCATCCTATCAATCATTGCCATTTTCTTTACCGCTTTACGTATGGTAACGAAGTTGGTTAGCATACCGCCTGGCCATCTTTCTGTAATGTAAGGCATGTTCACGTTTGCTGCTTTTTCAGCAACAATGTCCTTTGCTTGTTTTTTTGTAGCTACGAAAAGTATTTTTCTTCCAGATGCTGCAATTTTGCTCAAAGCCTCATTGGCTTCGTCCATTTTCGCAACCGTTTTGTAAAGATTGATGACGTGTATTCCGTTACGCTCCATGTAGATGTAAGGAGCCATGTTCGGATTCCACTTTCTGGTAAGGTGTCCAAAATGCACACCTGCTTCTAATAATTGTTTTACTTCGACTTTCGCCATTTTAAATTTAGTTTACGTTCTTATGAATTAGCAATAATGGAGTGGTATTTCGCTAAGCGAAAAGCCTCCATTATTTAGATGCTAAACTAATTTATCCTAAACTTGTTTTAGGATATTGCTTTAACTACGTAAGTAGTATTAAAGGTTTTAATTGTCCTTTTAAAAGAACTTTCAATGAACTTTGTTAGTGAAAATATAATAATGTAAGGCGCTTATTACATAGTATAATAAGCGCCTTGAAAATTTGTGATTGATATTAACGTTTAGAGAATTGGAATTTCTTACGAGCTTTCTTCTGTCCAAATTTCTTACGTTCAACCATTCTTGGGTCTCTGGTTAAAAGACCTTCAGGCTTCAGTGCTATTCTGTTTTCTGCATCTATTTCACATAGTGCTCTTGCTATAGCTAAACGAATTGCTTCTGCTTGTCCAGTTATACCACCACCATAAACGTTTACTTTAACATCGTACGTGCCTTCCGTTCCTGTTAATGCAAAAGCCTGGTTTACTTTGTATTGTAGGGTAGCTGTTGGGAAATATACAGCTAAGTCTTTATTGTTAATCGTTACTTTACCATCCCCTGTGGAAAGGTATAAACGTGCTACGGCAGTTTTTCTTCTACCTATTTTGTGAATTACTTCCATTACTTAAGGTCTTTTATGTTTACTGCAGTTGGTTTTTGAGCTTCCTGTCCGTGTTCGGATCCAGCATATACTTTTAAATTTCTAAAAAGTTCTGCTCCTAAACGGTTTTTAGGCAACATTCCCTTAACAGCTCTCTCAACAATACTTGCAGGATTTTTTTCCAACAACTGTATTGCAGTGGTTGCACGTTGACCACCTGGGTACCCAGTGTAACGCAAGTATGTTTTTTCTGCCCATTTATTTCCGCTTAGCGTAACTTTTTCGGCATTTATAATTACAACGTTGTCACCGCAATCTACATGAGGGGTAAAGCTTGGCTTATGCTTTCCTCTTAATAAATTAGCTACTTTGGAGGATAAACGACCTAGCGTTTGTCCCTCGGCATCAACCAACAACCATGCTTTGTTCACGGTTGCCTTATTGGCAGATATGGTCTTATAACTTAATGTATCCACTACAAATATTTTTAACTATTAATCTTCATCAATCCCGATAAATGGGGTGCAAATGTACAATTATAAACTTGAATTCCAAATAGTTGTTTCTTTTTATTTTAGGGTTTTGGAATTCTTGTTGTAAACAAGGTTTTTTCGCCTTAAAAACGTGATTTATTAGTTTCAAATGTGGTATTCTAATGTGATGTCTCTCGAAAGTAATATTTTTTACGTTAGTAAAATGGAGGGATTACCTATGCTGCAGATGAAGCGGATTACATGTTGAAATATTTTTTTTAAAATACCGTTATACTTCAATAAGTAATCAAAAGATATATAAAATGAAATCTAAATTATTTACCTTGGTGTGCGCGGTTGTTTTTGTTTGGTCTTGTAGTACCGATAATGAAGACAGTTCTGGTTCAAAAAATGACATTGTGGGAACTTGGGATGCCACAGCGTTGAATGTTGATATAAACACAGCAAGTGAGGAAGCGCAACTGGGACAGCAGGTATTGAATTTTTTATCGAATAATAATTGCTTCATTATTACACTGCAATTCAATGAAGATTTAACCGCCGAAGCAAGAAATGCTGTTGCTGATTTAGACGTAAGTATTGGTGCGGGTGGTTTTACGATTCCCTGCCCAACGGAATTTGAAATAGAGACTAATACATATGCGTATAGTGACGGAGTAGTTCGTTTTTTGAACGAAGATGGTGAGACAGTGAATGCTTTGGTGTCTATAAATGGGGACATAATGACCGTAAATGCGTCTAGTTTAGAAATTCCTGATTTTAACGAAACGGGCGAGTTGGTTTTTAAAAGACAATAATAAAATAGTTTAAACCAAACAGAAAAAACCTTCCAGTTGAGAAGGTTTTTTCTGTTTTTATATTAGCCAATCAAGCTATTTTGCTGCGCTTCTAGTTTGAATTAAACGCTATTGTTTGTAAAACTTTGCCTCTACGCGCTGCACCTGCGATTTGATAGTGAGCATGTACACTCCTTTTTCTAAGTCTGCAACAGGAATGTTGATGGCGTTATTTTTAAGCTTCCATTAGTGTTGTAATACTGTATTAACGTAGCATCGGATACTATGATATAGGCTTTATCGGTGTCCTTACACCCCCAATACATTTACAAGGTTAATAGGAGGGTTTGGAAAAATCGTGATCTTTTCTTCCTTTTAGTGTGTTTACGCCGTTATAGCTGATTGCGCCATGCCATTATTCATGCAACCAAAAACTACTAAAGCTTGCCATAGATACTTTTCAATAGTTTTTATTTTTGGGTCATTTTAAGGAGATACTTGTTCTATGCACCGTTTATAAATCTATGCTCTTATCTTGTTTTGAAATGTTTAACACTCAAACGAAGGGCTTTCTAAGAAGATTTGCCTTCTAAATAATTCTGTTAGTTCATTGTCTATTTTAATAGTGTTACTATATGTGCGTTTCTAAGAAAATATGTCCAATATTACCACAAAGTTGTACATAGTCTTTCAATTTAGGTAATAAAGCATATAAACTGGATAATTTTACAGTACTTCTGATTTTAGGAATCGTAGTAATTTTACAGTGTATAATTTTAATACTCTATACACTTATGAATAAAGCAAGGTTCTATCCAAGTATTTGGACGACCATACCCTATTCTTCTCAATTTTGGAGCGATTGGTACAGTTCCCCAAAAGCGGCTCCAGAAGTTATCCTTAGTAACGCTATTTTGGATAGGCAATCTGTTTCTGAAATGGAGGTGTCTCTTTTAAAGATAGCTGCTATTGATTTAGAAGGAAGAGAGCATGCATTAATAGAGTTTAATGAATTAGAACCTGTTAGAATCAAGGGATTGGTTTCGGGCGATTTCCTAAAGTTGTCTAATACGATTCCAATACAAATGGGCACCTATACTTGTTTGAGATTCTATATGGGGAATGGTGCTAATAGGTTTGTTTACAGTAATGGGGAGATAGATACAACTAACCCCCTATCGCATTTAGATTTTAAAATTCAGGATAACTTAGAAGTAAGGACAAGCCAACAAGGCGAACTAAAACTTTGGTTTCAATTGGCACCTTATACGTTTGGGAGTTATGTTAGACCGTTCAGTAATTGGTTTAAAAAAGTAAAAGAGCAATTGCCAAGATTAGCCGGTAGTATGGGCTAGAGAATAGGAATAAAAAAAAGCGTTCAGAATGCAATCTGAACGCTTTTTTTTTACAGCATTTTAATGTGCCTCTAACCAATTTTCACCAAGTCCAACCTCCACATCCAAAGGCACTGCCATGGTGTATGCATTTTCCATTTCTGATTTAATCATGGCTTTTAGTTCCTCCATCTCTGGTTTATAGATGTCAAAAACTAATTCATCATGCACCTGCAAAAGCATTTTGGATTTAAACTTGCCCTCAGCTAGCTTTTGATGGATATTGATCATCGCAATTTTGATGATATCTGCTGCCGAACCTTGTATTGGTGCATTTACTGCGTTACGTTCAGCTGCGCCCCTTACTATGGCATTACTTCCATTAATATCCTTAAGATAGCGTCTACGGCCTAAAACCGTTTGCACATAACCGTGGTCACGCGCAAAATTTACCTGCTCGTTCATGTAGCTTTTGAGCTTAGGATAGGTTTTGTAATAGGTCTCTATGAGTTCTTTTGCTTCGGAACGAGATAAATCTGTTTGGTTGCTCAATCCAAAAGCCGAAACTCCATAGATAATACCAAAATTTACCGTTTTGGCATTGCCGCGCTGTTCTCGGGTCACTTCATCAATGGGAACACTGAAAACTTTTGATGCGGTAGAGGCGTGAATATCTTCTCCGTTTTTGAATGCCTCTATCATCGTAGTTTCCTCGCTAAGAGCTGCGATAATTCGCAGTTCTATTTGAGAGTAATCCGCTGCTAATAACGTATACTCTGCATCTCTTGGTACAAAGGCTTTTCGCACTTGCCGTCCGCGTTCCGTTCTAATTGGGATATTCTGCAAATTAGGATTGTTGCTGCTCAATCGTCCTGTGGCGGCAACGGTCTGCATATAATCTGTATGTACCCTTCCTGTGCTTTCTTCCACTTGCAATGGGAGTGCATCTACGTAGGTGCTTTTTAGTTTAGCAAGTCCGCGGTAATCCAAAACATTTTGAATGATTTCATGATCTTTAGCTAGGTAGGATAGCACATCTTCTGCGGTGGAATATTGTCCGGTTTTGGTTTTCTTCGGCTTCTCTACCAATTTCATTTTATCAAAAAGGATTTCCCCTAATTGTTTGGGTGAGCCTATATTAAATTCTTG
>JBLHNI010000217.1:0-5480 GCA_047650615.1 Maribacter sp. | reverse complement strand
ATAACGGTACTTAACCCGTCATTACCGCCTGAAAGCCTAATAAGGATAAGAATATTGTCCGTTTCTGCAGCAGCAATTCCTGCTGATAATGGTGATGGTGCATTTGCAGTAAGCATATTAGAGCCAAGCATCATGGAGCCGGAACCAGCTATTCCCAATGCTTGTAAAAAAGAACGACGGCTCCAGTATTTATGTTCGTCATCGTGTCCCTCGTGTTGTATTCCTTTATTAGGGGTGTGGGGTGTATGGCACATAGAAGTAGGTATTATTTTAATTGATATTCAGGTTGTCTTGCTAGATATTGTAAGAGAAGGTATACTTGAAACGGGGCTTGAGGCCAACCGAATAAGGTCCAGGATTCCTGGTTTCCTCCTTCAAAATATACTTCCTCAACATCGCTTCTAAAAATAGCGAATGCTTTTTCATACTCTCCTTCGTCTAAAAGACCTTTTGGGAGAATAAAATCAATAATCAATCTAGCGACAACATCAGGGTTGTAGGTAGTTAAGCCTACATTACCTGCAATGGATAGACCCAAACTCCTAAACTGTTCGTTATCCTGTTGGTAGAAGACCTCAAAGATACTCTCCATGGTGAGCCATCTGCCAATAATAAAATTATTATTAATCCACTGTCTGTCTCTTTGCCACCCGGCAACATCAAAGGGTTCAAATAGTTCCTGACTCAAAAGTTTACTGTAATTAGCCATTTCGCTAATGTTCGTATCCGTATACGCAAAATTAGTTTCATTAAGGGTATTAAAATATAAGTCAAACGGACTTTTAATAATAACACCTATAGCTTCATCATCAAAGAAGTGCTGACTTTTAAAGAGTTGTCTTAGAACTGGGGCTAATTCAAAATTATTGGCGACCATTGTTGTCGCCATTCCATTGAGTATAGACTCAGCCTCGGCTGCCAAAGCATCTGGGTGCACAAAAAACTTGTATAGTTTTTTTGAGATAAAAAAGGCAATTTGATCTGCTCTTTCCGTGAAGAGAATATCGATTACATCATCATAACCCCAATTTCCGGTCTGTCCTAAAATGGTCTTGACACCTTCATCGTGCCGGTCAGCTCTATATGTTACCTGAGTACAGCCAACTTCTCCACGTTCTACATAGCCGGTAAGGGCTCTAGCTGTTTCGATAACATCTTCTTCGGTATATCCCTGTCCTTCTCCTAAAGTAAATAACTCATAAAGTTCACGAGCATAGTTTTCATTAGGATTATTACCGTTATTGAACACACCGTCTAAATAATACAACATGGCGCTTGTGAGTCCAATTTCACTAACAAAAGTCTTAAAATTACCAAGCGAATTTCTCTGGAGACAATTGAGATAATAATAAAGAAATGAATTACAATCGTAGACATCTGCCTCAGTAACGAAATGGTTACTCCAAAAAAAGCTTAACCGATCTCTAAGATTGTTCTTTAGTAAACCATTCGCATAATCCAATCGAAACTGGCCACGTTGTTCGTTTCTTAGCTGTCTTCTTGCATCGCCATCCTCGGGATAATTGGCATTTGTCCAGTCTGCCCAAACCGGTGGCTGTAGTGCAGGCGTGTTTAAGGCTTGGTCTACTAAGGTGTCTACAAGGGCACCTGCGTTTTGACCAACTGCCTGTTGAATCGTTTCTACGGATGCGCTAAATCCTAACCTCCTGTACAAGTGCAAAGCACGTGCTTGACCTAGGGGTACCGTGTAGGGCGCAAGAGTAGAAGTATTACAATTAATGAAATATTCCATAGTCTTAAAAAGGCATTAGTAAATTACGTTCATAGAGTTGGGACTCTTATCTAACGTAACCAAATTTGGCTTAGTGCGCTAAACCTGTTATTTTCGTTAATTTGCATTCGAATGTACATTCTAAAATCGAAAATAGCGGCTGAACACCTTATATTTTCGATGAAATACAATTTTATGGGAAAACATAATGAATTTGGTAAAGAAGGTGAACAAATCGCAGCAGATTTTCTGCTAAAAAAAGGCTATACCATATCCTATAGAAATTACAGATACTTAAAGGCCGAAATTGATATTATCGCCAAAAAAGATGAAATAGTAGCTATTGTAGAAGTGCGTTCTAGAAGGTCGGATTACATCGAAAATATTGCGGAAACCGTAACCCAAAAAAAAATAAAACTACTGGTGATGGCAGCTGATTATTATATTTTAAGTACCGATTTAGATGTAGAAGTACGCTTTGATATTATTACTATCCTGAAAAATAAAAACCGTTTCGAAATCGAACATCTAGAAAACGCTTTTTACCATTTTTGAACTCTACTAGCTTAATAGGATAAAATTACGCAACATATTGTTTTATTTGTAACAAGTTGTTATATTCGCACAGAACCAAGTCGTCATGAAAACTATTTCTTCTGTAGTAGAACAGTATATTAAAAAAAAACCATTTCTTCAAAGTGCTTTAGCAGAAGGAATCATCAACCTAACATCGCTTTCTAGAATTGTAAAGCCCGAAATAGAGGAAGAATTAGGGAAGGACATTCGGAACGGAGCTATTGTAATGGCGCTTAAACGCCTGTCAGACGATTTGGAATTCAGAGCTACCCATAAAATTATTAAAGTCCTAAAAAATATCGGAGAAATCACGGTACGGTCCTCTTTGACCGATTATACCTTTTTGGCATCGGACAACATTTTAGTGCAACAAGCAAAGCTTTTAGAGGAGGTTAATAATAAACAAGATGTTTTTTACACCTCATCCCGAGGTGTGAACGAAATCAATATCGTAATTAGCAATGTGATGGATGCTACTGTAGAGCAACTGTTTGCAGACGAACGTTGTACACAAAAAGCGGAGGAACTCTCGTCTATTACGGTAAAACTTCCTGCAGAAAATGTCTCTGTACCCGGCATCTACTACTTTATATTCCAACGTTTGGCTTGGGAAGGAATTGTACTTTACGAGGTTATTTCTACCACCAACGAATTTACTATTCTGGTAAACGAAGAACAGGTAGATATTGCCTTTAAGACTATTAAAGATCTTAAGATGCTTTAAATATTTATTATTTCTTGTTCAAGAACGAAACCACATCCTTATACTCCTCGGGGCTAGCTAAAAAATGTTTGTCCTTATCTAGGATAAAATACGTAGGCGTTTGTTTAATACCAAAAAGCTGGGCATAATCACTTTCCCATTTTCCTAAAGCTATGGCGTGTTGAAAACTAGGTAGGTTCTCTATTTCCTGTTTCCAGAACGTGTCATTGTCCTCTAAGCCTACGGCAACCACCCTAACATTTTTATAGTTTAACAACTCCTTATGGAGCATGGGCAACTCCTTTAAACAGTGGGAACACGTGCTGCTCCAGAAGACTAGCACATACCGCTCGGCCCCTTCCAAACCGGAAAGGGTACTGGTTTTATCATCTTGGGTCCATGTTATTTCAGGGGAAAGTGCTCCGATTCTTAACCGTGACGAAAGCTCGATTTCATCAATTATGGCCTGATCACCATTTTGGCCTGCCAAATCCCTTAAATAGGTATTAAAAATGGCATCTGAAACATGGTGCAACAAATTCGTATTCGAGGTTTTCCATAGCTCTTGGAAAACAGCTATTTTAAAAAGTATGGGGGTATCCTTAAATTTTTCAGATACTTCCGCTACATTCTTTAAAATTGCACTTTGCATAGCTTCTTTGGTTGTTACATCTAGTGGTAGTGCGGAAAAAATATAATTAGAAAGGGCTTCTTTTAAAAATTTAGAAGACTGCAAAAAACTACTATCGAAGTCCAGATAGTCAAAATACACCTTCTTTTTATTACTAAAAAAGGTGTCTAAATCTTCATAGCTATCCGGTATATATGGGGTATTGGATTTTATAAATTGATACACCAAAGTAGTTGTCCCCTTAGCCTCAAACTTGATTTGAACTTCGGATAAGTTCTTTATTATCTTTCTATATTCCTTTTTGGAACTGTTCCCAGATTCATAAAAATCCGCTAGCTGTTTTTCAAGCGCTGTAATTTCGAAAAGATAATTGGAGTAGGTCCTATTTTCCTCAGATGTCACAAAGGTGATACCATCCTCTGGGTTAAAATTAAACTGAATATCCTCTTGTCCGTTATAAATGACATCAATATAAAATTCGTCTTGTGGTACTGCATAAACTAACCTATACATTCCACTTAATGCGTTTGCAGGTAATTCTAGATTAAAATAACCTTCTTTAACTGCCGTATCGGCAACATAATGCTGACTTCCCGGTGTTAGTTGATATGCTATAAGCCATTTAAAATCCTTTGCAGGCGTAAAGTTACCGGATATGGAATGTTGGCCTATGCCAGTTAAGCAATATAACAGGGTGAGGAGAATTATAAACCTTGTTTTCATAGGATGTGTAAACCAAATATTGAACCATTTTCATACTAAGTGACCAAATATAAGAACTATTAGGTAGTAAATTACATTCAATTAATACATCTTCTTTCCCTAAATATTATTTCTAAAAAGTTGCCTTTCAATTTCGAATAAGCTTATCAAAAATAAGTTACGTAACCTCATTTTGATGGAAACCCCTACCTAAGAAGATTTGGATGACCGCTTTGGATATACATATAAAACATTCCCATTTTATGGGGTAAAAGCACCAAATACTGAAATCAACAACGTACCGGATACTTCCTTTTTAGACTAAACTACACTTCTATTGATGCGGAAACACTATTTAGAAGTTCCGTTTCCTTTTCGTGCACGAACCCATCAGATTTTGCTAAATCTTTAAGAATCTTAGTGCATCCTTTCTTTTTATCGTCTGTCATTTTTTGTAGAATGGCGATACTTTGTTCCACTTCAATATTTTACGCAAACTATATCTGATTACTATCAAAATCGATTACATACATTAGTTTACTTACTTCGCTGATTTCTCCGCTGTGCACAATACCGTCTACCTGTACCGTTGAATAAATCATTTTTACAATAGGCAATTTCTCCGCTAGGTTAAGCTCCATTTGTGGTCTATATCAGTTAATTAACGGCAAGATAAACACATAAACCCTGATCGTGCAATGAATATGCTAATTAACAACGCCGTACCAAGTAACTCAATAAGAGTTCTCTATTCTTTTATCATTTGCCTAATCTTAACAAGGAGTATTACTTCTAAAATTACCGTAGGAAACTGGGTAAATAGGCCCACTAATACTAATAACACCGTAAGGAAACAAATTGCTGTAAAAATTTCAAAACCTCCGGCTACATAACCCAGTATGCCCCACCTCTTGGCAGATTTAATAATGGAAATACCAAATAGCACGCCTAAAGTGCCCATAATTATGGATGTTGCGATTACAATACCCTCAATTGGAAATAAAACCTCATAAAACAGGGATACGATGTCATAGGTATAAAAAAGAAAGAGTACAGAAATAATAAGTACCGAAGCAATTTTCATTAGATAATTCTGAAACAACTTCCCTACAATCAAGAAACCGTAAACAAAGAGT
>JBLHNI010000216.1:0-5500 GCA_047650615.1 Maribacter sp. | reverse complement strand
GCGAAGCTAAAGTAAAAGATGCGGGTAAAATGAGGGTAGAAGGGAAAGATTACATCGTTAAGGATGGTGATGTGATGCATTTTAGATTTAATGTATAAGGGCCTCTTTAGTGTTCTTCTTTTATCGCAAACATGTAAAAAAGTTTACTTAGCACTTATAATGATTAGTTAGTAAGGCAAAATCAAGAACTTGGCTCCATCATTTTAAAATTCATTCTTAGATTTTTTGTAGCACAGTTCAGCAGCCTTACTCTTTAACTGGACTCATAAATACGCAAACGGTCTTTAGTGATTTTAAGCTCTTTTTCCAAGTGGCTTATTTTCAGTAACAGGTGGTTAAGGGCGTCTATCCCTTCCAGGTTTATACCTAATTCTTCTTGTAATCTGTTAATACGTTCTATTTCCTCAATATCCTGAGGGTGAACATACTTATGGGCTTCCACTAAAAGCACTTGTATAAAGCCATATTCTTGTAAGGAGTCAATAAATGCAATTGATGTGCTGGTCTGCTTGCAATAGTGACTTACCAAAATCAGATTTTCTTTTTCCATCAGTTTCGTAATTGTGAGAGTTCTGTAAAAAGAGTTTTTTCTTTATCGGATAGGTTGGTCGGCATTTCAACTTTATAGGTAACATAAAGGTTCCCAAAAACATTTTTTTTCTTGTAGACTGGCATCCCTTTCCCTTTTAGCTTCACCTTTATATCGTTCTGCGTTTCTGGTTTTAGGGTTAGTTTTACTTTTCCCGTTAGCGTTTTGATTTCTATTTCGCCACCCAGTAATGCAGTGTATAGGCCTACGACCTGGGTCATGTATAAATCGCTTCCTACACGCTGGAAATCCGTGTTGTTCAATACCTGAAACGTGAGGTATAAGTCACCTTTGGGACCACCATTGACACCAGTCCCTCCATAACCACTAATTTTAATGGTTTGCCCATCTTCCACACCAGCGGGAATGGTAATCCTAATTTTTTTAGCACCTAAATCCAAGGTTTGTTTCTGATCCGCTAATACATCCGAAAGCTTGAGGTTTAAACTTGCATTCATATCCTGGCCTTTAAATTGTGCGCTGTTTCTGCCACCTGTGCTATAACCACCGCCACCGAACATCGATTCAAAAAAATCGGAAAAATCTTGATTTCCAGCATTTCCGCGCGATGCATAGCGCCTTCCGTTACCACCAGAGGCAGAGCGCTGATTTCTTTTGGCTTCATCAAAAGCATCCGCATGTTCCCAATCTTTGCCGTAGGTATCATATTTTTTTCGCTTCTCTTTGTCGCTTAGTACTTCGTTGGCTTCGTTTACTTGTTGAAACTTCCGTTGTGCCTCGGCATCATTAGGATTCAAATCCGGATGCAGCTTACGCGCCAGTTTTCGGTATGCCTTTTTAATATCGGCTTGGGAAGCCTTGGAATCAATTTCCAAAACTTTATAATAATCTATAAAATCCATAGGTTTCAAAATCGATCTTGAAGGTAAACATCCTAACCTAATTTAGCAATGATATGTATCAGGTTTTATATGGCTAATTACATTAAATAATCAAGGGGTCTAAATAGAACGCTAGCTAGTCAAATAGCATAGCTATCAACAAAAACAGGAAATTCATTGTTAATTACTTTAGTCCTTAGGGGTTTTTTCTTTTTCCGAGTCGTGCTATCTTTAACAGCGCTTTCATAAATCATTTACTTTAATGTCTCAAGACACCAAATATACAGAGGATAATATACGCTCACTCGATTGGAAAGAACACATCCGATTGCGACCTGGCATGTATATTGGAAAACTTGGTGACGGTTCTTCTGCAGATGATGGTATCTACATCTTATTAAAAGAGACCATTGATAACTGTATCGATGAATTTGTAATGGGTGCCGGCAAGACTATTGAAATCCGAATTAAGGATGGCTTGGTTAAGGTCCGTGATTTTGGTAGGGGTATTCCATTGGGTAAAGTTGTGGATGTAGTGTCCAAAATGAATACTGGGGGTAAATATGATTCTCGAGCTTTTAAGAAGTCTGTAGGATTAAACGGGGTAGGTACAAAAGCGGTAAACGCGCTTTCTAGCTTTTTTGAAGTGCAATCTTCCCGTGATAACAAAATTAAAATTGCGGAGTTTAGTCAAGGTAATCTTTTAAAAGAGGAAGGGCCAAACGAATCCTCACAGCGAAAAGGGACCAAGGTATCTTTCCGTCCTGATGAAGCTATTTTTAAAAATTATAAGTACCGTAATGAGTATGTAGAGCGTATGCTCAAAAACTATGTCTATCTAAATCCGGGTTTGACGATTGACTTTAACGGAGAAAAATTCTATTCAGAAAACGGGCTAAAAGACCTTCTAGAAGATAATAATAACACAGAAGATTTTCTATATCCAGTTATTCATTTAAAAGGCGATGATATTGAAATTGCTATTACCCATAGTAAAACCCAGTATAGTGAAGAATATCATTCGTTTGTAAATGGTCAGAATACGACCCAAGGGGGTACGCATCAAACAGCGTATCGTGAGGCTTTGGTAAAAACCATTAGGGAGCACTATGGTAAGAATTATGACCCTTCGGATATTCGTAAATCTGTAATTTCTGCGATTGCCATTAAAGTTATGGAGCCTGTTTTTGAAAGTCAGACGAAAACAAAATTAGGCTCTACTGACATGGGGGGTAAATTACCTACGGTACGCAGCTATATCAATGATTTTGTGGGTAAGTACCTCGATAATTACCTGCACAAGAATCCAGATACAAGGGAAGCCATACAGCGAAAAATTGTCCAAGCCGAACGCGAACGCAAAGAACTGTCAGGTATTCGTAAATTGGCCAAGGACCGCGCTAAGAAAGCAAACCTTCATAATAAGAAATTACGTGACTGCCGTATTCATTTAGGTGATACTAAAAAAGATAGAAACCTAGAAAGCACCCTTTTTATCACAGAGGGTGATTCTGCTTCTGGATCCATTACAAAGTCTCGTGATGTTAATACACAAGCGGTTTTTAGTTTAAAGGGTAAGCCTTTGAATTCGTATGGGTTGTCTAAAAAGATAGTATATGAAAATGAAGAGTTTAATCTTTTGCAAGCGGCCCTAAACATTGAGGAATCAATAGAAGATTTACGATACAATAATATCGTAATTGCAACGGATGCTGATGTGGATGGAATGCACATACGATTATTACTGATTACCTTCTTTTTGCAGTTCTTTCCAGAATTGATAAAAGAGAACCACTTGTATATTTTACAAACCCCATTGTTTCGTGTGCGCAACAAAAAAGAAACTATTTATTGTTACAGCGACGAAGAGCGAAGAAATGCAATTCAAAAATTAACGGGTAAACCAGAAATTACGCGATTTAAAGGTTTGGGAGAAATCTCTCCGGATGAGTTTGTCCATTTTATTGGGGATGATATTCGATTGGAACCTGTGATGCTTGATAAGGCTATGTCCATTGAGGAGCTGCTGAGTTTCTACATGGGTAAAAACACACCTGATCGTCAAAAGTTTATTATTGACAATCTTAAGGTTGAGATTGATTTAGTGGAAGAAGACCAATAAGCAAATACAAAAAACCAGAACAGATAGTAGTCCTTTATGGAAGAGAATGAAGAAGATTTGAATTTATCTGCTGATGATGAAAGCCAATCGGAGAATGAGCAAGGCTTGAATGAAAATCAAAATGCTAATTCTGAAAGTGAATCAGATAATAACTCTCAAGAGACCCCTATTATTGAGGAGGAGGAAGACAATACCTTAACTAAGGTTACAGGTATGTATAAAGATTGGTTTCTTGATTATGCCTCCTATGTCATTTTGGAGCGTGCCGTACCTGCAATAGAAGACGGGTTTAAGCCGGTTCAACGTCGTATTATGCATGCCCTTAAGGAATTGGATGATGGACGTTATAATAAAGTAGCAAATGTTGTTGGACATACCATGCAGTATCACCCACATGGTGATGCAAGTATTGCTGATGCCATGGTGCAAATGGGTCAAAAAGACCTGTTGATTGATACACAAGGGAACTGGGGAAACATACTTACAGGCGATAGGGCTGCGGCATCACGATATATTGAAGCGCGACTTTCAAAGTTTGCCTTAGATGTTGTTTTTAGTCCTAAGATTACAGAATGGCAACAATCTTATGATGGCAGAAAAAAAGAGCCGGTAAATCTTCCAGTAATGTTTCCTTTGCTTCTGGCACAGGGAGCTGAGGGTATTGCAGTAGGCCTTTCAACAAAAGTGCTTCCGCACAACTTTATCGAACTAATCGATTCCTCTATAAAGCATTTAAAAGGGCAACACTTTAAAATTTATCCTGATTTTCCTACCTCTGGGATTATTGATATCAATAATTACAATGACGGACTTCGTGGCGGAAAAATAAGAGTACGCGCTAAAATAGCTACATTAAATAAGAATACATTAGTAATCAATGAGATACCTTACGGCACTAACACTTCTTCTTTAATCGAATCTATATTAAAAGCGAACGAAAAAGGAAAGATAAAGGTTAAGAAGATTGAGGATAATACAGCGGCAGATGTTGAGATTTTAATTCATCTCCCTTCCGGAATATCTCCGGATAGAACCATAGATGCGCTCTACGCCTTTACTGCTTGCGAGTCTTCTATTTCCCCATTAGGGTGTATTATTGAAGATAACAAGCCCTTGTTTATTGGTGTAACGGAAATGTTAAAGCGTTCTACGGAAGCTACGGTAGAATTGTTACGTCAAGAGTTAGAAATTCAACTTTCAGAATTAGAAGCGCAATGGCATGCTGCCTCATTGGAACGGATTTTTATTGAGAACAGAATTTATCGAGATATTGAAGAAGAGGAAACTTGGGAGGGGGTAATAGCAGCTATCGATAAAGGTTTAGCACCGCATACAAAGCATCTTAGACGAGCCGTTACCGAGGAGGATATTTTACGTTTAACGGAAATTAAAATTAAGAAAATATCAAAATTTGATTTAGGCAAAGCGCAGCAATATCTTGATACTTTAGAAGAGAAGATTGCTGAGGTAAAGCACCATCTAGCAAATTTAATAGCCTGGGCTATCGCTTATTTTAATAGGCTCAAAGAGACCTATGGAAAGGATAGGGGGCGAAAATCTGAAATCCGTGTATTCGATGACATCGAGGCGACTAAAGTTGCTATCCGAAATACAAAGCTTTATGTAAACCGTGAAGAAGGTTTTGTGGGTACCTCTCTTAAGCGTGACGAATATGTTACCGATTGCAGTGATATTGATGATATCATTGTGTTTACCAAAGAGGGTAAAATGCAGGTAAATAAGGTAGATTCTAAAATCTTTGTAGGGAAGAATATTATTTACGTTGCAGTGTTTAAGAAAAAGGATAAGCGTACCACTTATAATTTAGTTTATAAAGATGGTAAAAGCGGCCCATCTTATATAAAGAGGTTCAATGTTACCTCTATTACACGAGACAAATCTTATGATTTAACGGCAGGTAAGCCAAATTCAGATGTGCTTTATTTT
>JBLHNI010000215.1:0-5525 GCA_047650615.1 Maribacter sp. | reverse complement strand
CAAAATAGTCTAATAATCCTTCGGGTAGTAAATATTTAGCTACGCTTATGTACAAGTTTTGGAAGATTTTAAATCAATTCAAAATTAGAGCTTTTATAATTTGTCCCCAAGAATATTGTTTGACCCACTACCACCTAGCTTTTAAATAATACTGAGTTGTAATTATGCGTAGCCAAATATTCATTTTTAAGTAAGCGAAAATATTCTGATACAGTTTCCCGAGAAGGCGAATTTTGATGTAAACAATCGTTTTCACTATCGCTGTATACTTCAATAGCAATATACCAGTTTCCTTTTCTGGCCTGGTATTTATGCTCCATACTTGGATTAAAATCAGCTTGTAGTAAAGCGACATCTATCGCTATCGGCAAAAGATTGATGGTCTTGTCTGGAATATCAACTTCATAGTAGGAAAAAAAATACTGGGCTCCCGCTATGGAGAACGGAACATCATCAAAGACGTTTATATCCTGTAATTGAAATTTTGTGTTTACGTATTTGTAAAATTGATTTGTGGTTTTTGGGTCTTCAAAGATAAACATATGTCTTTTTGGTAGACTCTTTTTAAATTTTTTCCCTTGGGTAAGTTTATAATCTTCGATATTGGGAGCGATACGGAGTGGAATACAAGACTGAATCATCAGTAATAAGCTTAAAACGATAATGATTCTCTTCATTCTTTTACAGGATTACACCGATTATAAAATCAAAAATCATACCAAGTTAAGTTGTTTGGATTTATGGACAGTTAACTTTTAACCAGTAGTAGAACGCCGTAATTTAGGTACGATAAACAAAAGGACCCACAAAGTTATGGTTCTTTTCTATTAATTTGGTATTGTATTCTTCTTAAACCCTTGGTAAATCTCCATCACCTTTTACGGGCAAATTAGAGCTTCCCATTAAGAACGTATCTACGTGATACGCTGCTTCTCTACCTTCTGAAATTGCCCAGACAATCAAGGATTGTCCTCTACGTTGATCACCTGCGGCAAACACGCCTGGCACATTGGTTTTATAATCCTCGTTTGATGCTTTTATATTCGTTCTTTGGTCTATTTGTATTCCAAATTGCTCCACTAAGGTTGTTTCGGACCCGGTGAAACCAAGCGCTAAAAGAACTAATTCACATTTCCATTCTTTTTCAGTACCGGGCACTTCTTTTAGATGAGGACGTTGACCTGGCGTCTTTATCCATGCAACCTCTGTGGTGATTAATCCCTTTAAATTACCCTTAGCATCTCCGACAAAGCGTTTTGTAGAAATACTAAAAAAACGTTCTGCTCCTTCCTCGTGTGAAGAGCTGGTTCTTAGACGCATAGGCCAAAACGGCCAAGGTTGATCTTTTGGTCTATCAGCGGTGCCCATGGGCATAATTTCGAAATTCGAAACTGATAGTGCACCATGACGGAAGGAGGTGCCAATACAATCCGAGCCTGTATCACCGCCGCCTATAACGACTACGTTTTTATCTGTAGCTTTTAGTTCTTCACCTAATTCTTGAATGCCATCTACACGCTTATTATTTTGACCTAAAAAGTCCATCGCTTGAACAACTCCTTTAAGGTCTGAACCTTCTATAGGTAAATTTCGCCGGACCGTTGCGCCTCCAGAAAGTACAACGGCGTCAAAAGCCTTTTTTAAGTCCTCTGCTGTTTTGTCAACACCGATATGAACACTACATTCAAAAGTAATTCCCTCTTCTTCCAGTACAGCGAGCCTTCTGTCAATAACTTGTTTTTCCATTTTAAAATCTGGAATCCCATAGCGCAATAAACCTCCTGGTTTTTCATCTCGTTCAAATACGGTTACCGTATGCCCTGCGCGATTCAATTGTTGTGCAGCTGCAAGGCCAGCAGGTCCAGAACCTACTATAGCAATAGTTTTTCCTGTTCTGCTAAGGGGTGGCTGTGCTGTTATCCATCCTTTTTCAAAAGCCGTTTCTACAATATTTTTTTCTATATTTTCTATGGAAACCGGATCTTCATTTATCCCTAAAACACAAGCTTCTTCGCAAGGTGCAGGGCATAATCTACCTGTAAATTCAGGAAAATTATTGGTAGAGTGTAAAATTTCACTCGCTTTCTCCCATTTCCCACGGTACACGGCATCATTAAAATCAGGAATTAGGTTGCCTAATGGGCAGCCGCTATGGCAAAAAGGAATCCCGCAATCCATACATCGAGCACCTTGATCTTTTAAATCTTGTTCTGCTAAGGGTACGGTAAATTCCTTATAATTTTGCACACGTTCATCAACGGGTTTATACGCTTCTACTTTTCTATCGAATTCCAAAAATCCTGTTATCTTTCCCATGTTTCGATTTATATAGTTTGTAATTTTTCTTGTTCCAAACGGATTAAAGCCTGTCTATATTCTTCTGGTAATACCTTAACGAATTTAGGTAAATAGGCTTCCCAGTTTTCTAAAATACGTTGTGCTAAAGGACTGAGTGTAGCGTTGTAATGACTTTCAATCAAGTCTTTTAGTTGTTTAATATCTTTGTCTTCTGATACTTCTAAAAGGTTTAGAGCTTCTGCATTACATCTTTTTTTAAAGGTCTTTTTGTTATCGAGAACATAAGCGATACCTCCGCTCATTCCTGCTCCGAAATTTCTACCTACTTCTCCAAGAATTACGGCAATACCTCCGGTCATATATTCACAGCCGTGATCTCCAATACCTTCAACTACAGCTTTGGCACCCGAGTTTCGTACACAAAAGCGTTCTCCAGCTTTACCGTTAATATAGGCGCGTCCTGCGGTAGCGCCATAGAGCGTAACATTTCCGGTAATAACATTATCCTCTGGAATGATAGTACAAGCTTCTGGTACTTTGATGACCAATTTGGCCCCTGAAAGTCCTTTGCCCAAGTAATCGTTCGTATTTCCGTTTACCGTCATGGTTAAACCTCTGGTGGCGAATGCCCCAAAACTTTGTCCCGCGGATCCTGTAAAATTGAGCTTTAGGGTGTTGATGGGCAGGCCCTGTGCACCATATATTTTTGATATTTCATTACTGATAATGGCTCCAACTGCTCTATCTGTATTGCTTATAGGGAAATCTAAACTAGATTTTTCCTTTCTAAACAGGGAAGGATTTGCCTTGGCTATGATATCAAATTCGATGGATTTATCTATGTCGTGTTGTTGTTTTTGGGTATTGTATAACTTTGTGCCTGCTGGAACAGCTACTTGGTGTAATATTGGTGTCAGATCTATTCCTGCTGCTTTATAGTGCCCAATTGCTTTGTTGCGATCTAATTTTTGAACCTGCCCAACCATTTCATTAACTGTTCTAAAACCAAGCTGGGCCATTATTTCTCTAAGTTCTTGGGCAACAAAGTACATGTAATTAACTACGTGTTCCGGTTTGCCTTTGAACTTTTTCCGAAGCTCCGGGTTTTGGGTAGCAATACCTACTGGGCATGTATTTAGATGACAAACACGCATCATAATACAGCCGGAAGCTACTAGAGGTGCTGTTGCAAAACCAAACTCCTCTGCGCCTAATAAGCAGGCGATAGCTACATCTCTTCCTGTTTTTAACTGTCCGTCACACTCTAACACAATCCTGTTTCTTAGGTCGTTCATTACCAGCGTTTGTTGTGCCTCGGCTATTCCTAATTCCCAGGGGAGACCTGCATGCTTCAAAGAAGTAAGTGGGGATGCCCCTGTACCGCCATCAAAACCGGATATTAAAATAACATCTGCTTTGGCTTTTGCTACACCGGCGGCAACTGTTCCAACACCTACCTCCGATACCAATTTCACGTTGATTCTAGCTTTTCGGTTAGCGGATTTTAAATCATATATAAGTTGAGATAAATCTTCAATCGAATAAATGTCGTGATGTGGTGGTGGTGAAATCAGACCTACATAGGGCGTAGAATTTCGTGTTTTTGCGATAGCAGGATTTACCTTAGGGCCGGGAAGTTGTCCTCCTTCTCCAGGTTTTGCGCCCTGTGCCATTTTTATCTGTATCTCTTTGGCATTAGTTAGGTAGTTCGATGTTACCCCGAATCTACCAGATGCTACTTGTTTAATGGCACTGTTCTTCCAGTCGCCCGTAGCATTTTTATAAAAACGTTCCTCGTCTTCTCCACCCTCGCCCGAATTGCTCTTGCCACCTATACGATTCATGGCGATGGCCAGGTTTTCGTGTGCTTCCTGACTAATAGAGCCGTAGGACATAGCGCCTGTTTTAAAACGTTTTACTACTTCTGTCCAAGGTTCTACCTCTTCCAAAGGAATTGGGTCATAATTAGAAAACTCAAAAAGCCCCCTAATAGTCATCAGATTTTTGGATTGTTCGTTCACCATTCCAGCGTACTCTTTATACGTGTTGGGTTCATTACCTCGCACCGCTTGTTGTAGTTTGGCAACGCTCAATGGATTGAACATATGTTTTTCACCATCTCTTCTCCAGCGGTATTCCCCGCCTATTTCTAAATCTAGACGTGCAGCAACATTTTTTGTTGAAAATGCGTTTTGGTGTCTTTTTGCAATTTCTTTCTCAATTTCATACAAACCGATTCCTTGAATACGTGTGGGTGTATTCGGAAAATACTGTTCTACAACCTTTGTATTAATACCGATACACTCAAAAAGTTGGGAGCCGCGGTAGGAATTAAGGGTAGAGATGCCAATTTTATTCATGACTTTTAAAACCCCTTTTCCAACGGCCTTATTGTAATTTTTTATAGCCTCATCAAAAGATAATTCAGTGATATCCAGATCTGCTATTTGCTCTGCAATAATTTCATTAACCAAGTAAGGGTTTACCGCACTTGCACCAAAACCGAATAACAAGGCAAAATGATGTACTTCCCTCGGTTCTGCTGATTCTATAATCAAGCTGCATTTAGAGCGTTTACCTAGTTTTTGTAGACCACTGTTTACATAGGAGCATGCTAATAATGCGGGTATAGGCGCATTCTCTTTATCAATATTTCTATCGGATAGAATAATAATATTAGCTCCGTTGTCAACCTCTTTTGAAGCTTGTGATAAAATTGCAGTAAGCGCATCCTCAAGGCCATTATGCCCTTTTTCGATGTTGTAAAGCATTGGTATCGAAACCACTTTGTAATCGGGACTGGCATCGTAGTTCTTTATTTTATCCAAATCTTCCTTGGATATTACTGGGTTTTGGATTTTTAGTTTTCTACAATGTAATTCCGAAAACTCAAATATGTTTTGGTCGCTACCCAATGTTAAACTTATATCTGTTATTAACTCCTCTCGGATACCATCCAATGGTGGGTTGGTCACTTGGGCGAAAAGTTGTTTAAAGTAATTATATATTAACTGTGGTCGCTGGGAAAGCACCGCTATTGGTGTATCCGCTCCCATAGAACCAATAGGTTCTTTGGCAGTAGACCCCATAGGTAAAATAATAGTATTTATATCTTCTAAGGTGTACCCAAAAATAGATTTCCGTTGATTTAATGGTGCCTCGCCTAAAAATAATGGGCAATCATTATATGGAATATCTTTTAGGTGAACCAAGTTGGTATCTAACCA
>JBLHNI010000214.1:0-5568 GCA_047650615.1 Maribacter sp. | reverse complement strand
TTCATCCAAGACGAATATAAATATTGAGCCTAAAACAGATGGGGCTAGCCCCATCTGTTTTAAATATTCGTGTTGCACTTATGACTTGAACTTAGAAATAGTGTTTACTTCTTAATTTACTATTTGTTTGAAAAGAAATTCAAACAAACCTACCATTTCCTCTTTTTCTGAAAAAACCGTTTCAATAAATTGGACGCTTCATTCTCCAAAATACCGCCACTAACTTTAGTTTTGGGATGTAGCTTGGTACCCAAAATCCCACACCCCCGTTGTGGGTCACTGGCCGCAAATACTATTTTATCTATCTGACTCCAATACAAGGCGCCAGCGCACATTTGGCAAGGTTCCAAGGTAACGTACAGGGTACAATCCTTTAGGTATTTTCCTCCCAAAAAATTGGCTGCTGCCGTAATGGCCTGCATCTCTGCATGTGCCGTAACATCATTTAATTGTTCCGTAAGGTTATGAGCTCTAGCAATTATCCTGTCTTGAACTACTATTACGGCACCTACTGGAATCTCACCTCGTTCAAAAGCATACTCGGCCTCCTGGAGGGCCTTTTTCATAAAATACGTGTCATCGTAGGTAAGTACCATAGTAATTTATTTGGCTGCAATAGTACTGAATTTTGATACTGGACACAATAGCAATCAAAATGAAAACGAAGTTTCCTAACAATAAATCTACGCGCCAAAACACTAAAAACCGTAGCTTTGCAATTCCAAAATGGCCAACTTGAAACCTATTCTAGATACGATAACCTCCCCTGAGCAATTGCGTAAACTGCCGTTGGCCGATTTACCTCAACTTGCATCAGAGCTTAGGGAGTTTATCATTGATGTTGTTTCTTCTAAAGAGGGGCACTTGGGAGCTAGTTTGGGCGTAGTAGAACTCACTATTGCATTACATTATGTATTAAATACACCTGAAGACCGACTCATATGGGATGTGGGCCACCAGGCATATGGACATAAGATATTGACAGGCCGAAAGGATATTTTTGAAACCAACAGACAACTAGATGGCTTAAGTGGTTTTCCAAAGCGGGAAGAAAGTAAATATGATACCTTCGGAACGGGGCATAGTTCTACCTCTATCTCCGCTATCCTAGGTATGGCGATTGCTTCTAAATTAAAAGGAGATACAAAAAGGCTACATGTAGCAGTTATAGGAGATGCTTCAATCGCCAGTGGAATGGCTTTTGAAGGACTTAACCATGCTGGAGTAACCGATGTTAATCTCCTTATAATTCTTAATGACAATGCCATTGGTATTGACCCTAGCGTAGGTGCACTAAAAAAATACCTGACCAACGTTAAAAAAGGAACGGCCAAGGATGAAAATATTTTTGAATGTCTGAACTTCGCCTATTCTGGACCAATAGACGGTCATGACCTAGAAGGTTTGGTTGCCGAGTTGGAGCGATTGGAATCGGTTCCTGGCCCTAAGTTACTTCATATTATCACGACCAAAGGCAAGGGTCTTAAAAAAGCAGAGGAAAATCAAGTGGTGTATCATGCGCCTGGTAAATTCGATAAAATCACAGGAGAACTTCATAAAAAATCAACGAAAGCACAACCCCCTAAATTTCAAGATGTTTTTGGTAAGACGATTGTTGACCTTGCAACTAGAAATGAAAAAGTTATTGGCATTACTCCGGCCATGCCCACCGGAAGCTCCTTAAGTTACATGATGGTCACCTTCCCTAACCGTGCCTTTGATGTGGGTATAGCCGAGCAGCACGCCGTAACTCTAGCCGCTGGTATGGCAACAGAGGGAATGGTTCCGTTTTGTAACATCTACTCCACATTTTTGCAACGTGCCTATGATCAGGTCATCCATGATGTGGCGCTTCAAAACTTACCGGTGATCTTTTGTTTAGATCGCGCGGGACTTGTAGGGGAAGACGGACCAACCCATCACGGTGTTTTTGACATCGCCTATTTGCGCTGTATTCCCAACCTTATTATTTTTGCTCCTTTAAACGAAATTCAGCTGCGAAATATCATGTACACTGCCCAACTTGGCCTAGGCCAACCCATTGCAATACGATACCCTAGAGGAAGAGGTGTTTTGTTAGATTGGGAAAAACCATACACTAAACTGGAACTTGGTATGTCTTTTGAACTTAAAAAAGGAACAAAGATAGCCGTACTAAGCACTGGAGCTATAGGAAATATGATTTCAGAAATTATAGGCGAAGTTGACGATGGCACTAGCATTGGACATTATGATTTTCCATTTATAAAACCTTTAGACCAACATAGGCTGAGGTATATTTTCAAAAACTACAAGCATATAATTACCATAGAGGATGGTTGTATAACGGGAGGTTTTGGAAGTGCCGTTCTTGAATTTACAAATGCGGAGGGCATAAATACTAATTGTAAGATATTTGGTGTTCCAGACGCATTTATCCCACACGGTTCTATAGAAGAGCTGCACAGGATAGCAGGCCTAGACAGGAATACCGTAAAATCATATATAGAAGAAATTTTATGAGGATACCGCTTACGTATCATACGCTTGTTTTAAGCCTTACCTTAATATTGATTTCGACCATAGTTTTGGGACAAGATTCTATCCCAAGGCCCATTGTTAGAGACATTAGGGTTCTAGATACTACGGTAATAGATACCATTGTAATTAGGAAGACACTGACCAGAATAAAACATATACCTAGGGGAGTAAACCTCACCAACCCTGTTATATCCTTTAAAAAAACCAAACCCTTAAAGGATAAATACAATAGATTTAGAGTTCCTTCTTTTTGGACCAAGGAAAACACATTAGGCATCAACGTGAGCGAAGCTGCTTTTGTTAACTGGAATGCCGGTGGCGACAATATCGTAAGCGGATTGGGGTTTTCAAAATTTGTACGCAACTATAAATTCAGGTATTTTAATTGGGATAACAATCTGGATCTTAGATATGGTTTAAATGCTCAAGAAGGACGACAATTACGAAAAACAGAAGATGTTATTAGATTAAATTCCAACTTAGGTTACCGAAGGGATACGATAAGCAACTGGTACTATTCTGTGCAACTCAATTTTAATACCCAGTTTTCCAATGGGTATAAATATCCAGACCGAGAAACACCTATATCTCGTTTTATGGCTCCTGGATATTTCTTCCTTGGTGCAGGAACATCATACATTAGTCAAAATCAAAAATTTAACCTGTATTTGTCCCCTCTTACTCAAAAATCTACCTTTGTGCTAGACCAACGTTTGGCAGACAGAGGTGCTTTTGGTGTTAAAGCGGCGCAACGAGATACTAACGGTACTATTATCCAAGAAGGAGAGAATCATTTTTTGGAACTGGGTTTTCTTATTACTAATAATTTTGAATGGGAAGCGGCTAAAAACATCAATATTAAAAGTAGATTAAACCTCTACACTGATTATTTGGCGAGCTTTGGAAATATTGATGTAGACTGGGAACTCAACGTACGACTGCGTGTAAATAAATACATCCTCACCACTATTGGCACTCATGTTATATTTGATGATGATATACTGTTTGACGAGGTAAAGGATGCCAATGGCATTGTTACTGAACCGGGAGTTCCTAGAATTCAGTTTAAACAGGTATTAGGTATTGGCGTAGCCTATGATTTTTAAAGCTGCCTTCCTTTAATCTTATTGTGAATATGTACCGCTGAACTATCGGATAAGCTGGCAACATAACAACATGTGTTCAATAAAATTTCGTAAAGCGTTATACTAGTTTGCCTATAAAACTCAGGGAGTGTTTGCAGTATCAAATTGTGGTAATTGGAGGCGTTATCTTTTTTCTTTTTTACCAATGCATGGACATACACATCTAAAATATCAGCTATAATCGTGTACCCAGCAATTTCTTTTTCGACTACCTCTTGCGCCTGATATATATTTCGCACACTTAAATCGATAATATCCCTGATCTGGGCATCATAGGTGCTTTTTTCCAAGAGTGAAACATGAAAATCACCAGCAAGAATTGCCGTTTCGTTCTCCATAAAGATAGAAACCGCATCTTGTATTAGGGTGTTTATTGCCAATGCACGCAAATAACTCAACCTATCTTCCTTATAGGCCAAGGAGTGGTATTTTTTTGTATTTATCGTGTCCTTTACCAACTTTATAAGATATTCCAAAGCATAATCCTCAGAAATAAGACCAAGGTTGATACCATCCTCAAAATCAATTATCGTGTAACAAATATCATCAGCTGCCTCTACCAAAAAAGTAAGCGGATGCCGTGCAAAGGAAATTGAATTCCCGTCCGCAGTTTGCCTTAAGCCTAAATCTGAAGCTACTTCTTTAAAACTATTTTTTTCGGTCTGAAAGAACCCAAACTTTTTATCGGCTATATGCTTAGTCGGTCTTTTGGGTAAGGACTCTTTAGGATACTTCATAAACGCTCCAAGGGTAGCATAGCTTAAACGGAGCCCTCCCGAAACCCCTTCCCTATCTTGGGTCATCAGCTTAAATCCGTTCGCATTCCCTTCAAAATCTGTAATATCCTGATATTCCTTTTCTGTAAGTTCATTTTTGAATACCCTACCGTTTCCTGATTTAAAATATTCCCCAATTGATTTCTCTCCACTATGGCCAAAAGGCGGATTTCCAATATCATGGGAAAGTGCAGCAGCAGCAACGATAGCGCCAAAATCATTGAACTGATATCCATGTACTTCTTTGAGATACGGATGGTTTTCTAAGATTTTCTTACCTGCCAATCTTCCCAAACTCCGGCCCACTACAGAAACTTCCAAACTATGTGTTAGCCGTGTATGCACAAAATCAGTTTTAGAAAGGGGGATTACCTGTGTTTTGTCCTGAAGGCTCCTAAAAGCAGATGAAAAGATGATACGGTCATAATCCACATCAAATCCCAACCGCGTCTCGTCCTGTTCGTTTCGTAATCTTTTGTTGGTATCTCCTTTTCTGCGTAAAGAAAGTAATTGCTCCCAGTTCATGGCGTTCATTTTAAGAACCGCAAGATACATTTTTTGACCTATACGATTTGCCTAAAGGTAGTTTCCCATTAAGGCAGGAAACCTATTGTTAACTATTAAAAAATATATAAATAACCCTTGGTTAACTTTAACTTAACCTTGTCGGGGTTTATTTGTAATCTTATAAATAGTTGACAATGAAATACCTAATTTTTATCTTTTTTGTATCCTTCTCTTTATCCTTGCAAGCCCAAGATAAAGGTACTGTTGGTGGTAAAATTTTAGATGCAGAACTTTATAACGAGCCCTTATTAATGGCTAGTGTAGCATTAAAAGGCACAGCATGGCATGCCCAAACCAATTTTAACGGAAATTTTGAGATAACAGATATAGACTCTGGTGCCTACACAATGAAGATTAGTTTTCTCGGTTACGAAGACGTTGAAGTACAGCTTATTGTTGACAACAACAGTGCAATTTTTGTTCAACATAGCCTTCGTGCGAAAGCGATGATTCTTAAAGATGTAGCAGATATCAGTAGTGCTTCAAAGGATTAAGCACAGCCTATGCACTAACGCCAATAATCAACGACTAATCGCTTCATCCTTAACTCCTACTGTACT
>JBLHNI010000213.1:0-5581 GCA_047650615.1 Maribacter sp. | reverse complement strand
GGAATTATTGCATTAATCGTACTGGGCGTTATCACTTTTGGACTATACCAATGGGGCGTTGGATTTAACAATACCGCAATTGCGTTAAAGGAAACGTCTACCAAAACGTGGGCCAATGTAGAAAGCTCCTACCAACGTAGAAACGACCTCATTGGCAATTTGGTAAAAACCGTACAAGGTGCAGCAGATTTTGAAAGAGGAACACTAACCGATGTCATAGAAGCCCGTGCAAAAGCAACATCCGTAAGCATAGACCCTACCAACATTACACCAGAACAACTGGCACAGTTTAATCAAGCTCAAAGCGGCTTAAGTGGAGCTTTGAGTAAACTTTTAGTTACCGTAGAGCGCTATCCAGACTTAAAAGCCAATCAGAATTTCCTAGAACTGCAATCACAGTTGGAAGGCACAGAAAATAGAATCAACGTAGCACGTGACCGCTTTAATGCCACGGTAGAACCCTACAATTTACATATCAAAAAATTCCCGAATTCCGTTTTGGCTGGTATCTTCAATTTTGATGAATTAGTTTATTTTAAATCTGAAGCAGGTTCGGAACAGGCACCTGATGTTAATTTTGATTTTGAATAAAACCCTATGGCCAGAGTGGAAGATTTTTTAAGTGTTACGGACGAACAGGAAATCGTGGAAGCGATTCTGAAAGCCGAAACAAACACATCCGGAGAAATTAGGGTACATATAGAATCCCATACTCAACTAGATCATTATAAGCGCGCTAGGGAAGTGTTTCACCTGCTTAAAATGGACAATACAAAGGAAGAGAATGGTGTCCTTTTATACGTTGCGGTAAACGACCGGAAATTCTCTATTTGTGGCGATAAGGGCATAGACAAGGTGGTTCCCGAAGATTTTTGGGTGACCACCAAAGATATTATTCAATCCCACTTTAAAAAAGGAAACTTTAAAGACGGTATTTTAGAAGGAGTGCTAAAAGCAGGTACCGAATTGGAAAAACACTTTCCTTGGAAACATGGCGACACTAACGAATTAAGCAATGAGGTATCTAAAGGCTAGTCTTAGCTTTTTATTGTTAATGTACTTTCTCCCTATTTGGGGACAGTTTGAAATACCCGAAAAACCAGAAATAGAAACCAGTGTTTACGACTATATAAATCTACTATCCGTTGTTCAAAAAAATGCTCTAGAACAAAAGCTGATACGCTACTCAGACAGTACTTCTACACAAATTGTAGTCGCCATCATTGCTAGTTCAGAGGGTGAAAATATCACATATCTCGGAGCGCAATGGGGCCAAAAATGGGGTATTGGCCAAGCAGGAAAAGACAATGGAGTCTTGCTAATACTGGCAAGGGACGATAGAAAAATAGCGATTAATACAGGGTACGGGGTAGAAGGAAATCTTACAGATGCCATGTCGCGACGCATTATAGAGACCGTTATCGTACCCAAATTTAAAACGGGTGATTATTATGGCGGATTGAATAACGGAGCCGACACTATTTTTAAGGTTTTAAACGGTGAGTTTACAGAAGACCGTAGCGCTAAAAAAGAGGAGAGATTTCCGTTAAGGTCCTTGTTCCCTTTTATTGTCTTCTTTATTATCCTGATAATACTTTCAAAACGCAATAAGGGCGGAGGTAATGGCAACGGAGGTCGAAAGAACAAAGGATTGAATCTATTGGATATTATTATCCTAAGCAATATGGGACGCAGCGGAAGAACCGGAGGAGGCTTCGGCGGTGGCGGAAGCTTTGGCGGCGGCGGATTTGGTGGTGGCTTCGGCGGAGGTGGATTTGGCGGTGGAGGTGCATCCGGCGGATGGTAACTCAAATAGAAGTGCAGGTACCAACCTCAAATACAAAAGCAAAAATCACATTCAAACACAATAGCCAATAGCTTATTTGTCGTTATTTCATTTTGTTTATCATAACAACTACGAACTAACCAAACCTAAAACAAAAGACACCTGATTCTTCGGGATCCAACCATCATGCCTTAGACCACCTATTTCTTCCTCATAAATACAGTAATAGGAACTCCAGTAAAATCAAATTCCTCCCTAATCTTATTTTCAAGATAGCGTTTGTAAGGCTCTTTCACATACTGTGGCAGGTTACAGAAAAAAGCAAACTGTGGATAGGGTGTAGGCAATTGCGTGCAAAATTTAATTTTTACATATTTACCCTTGTAGGCCGGCGGTGGATAAGCCTCGATTAATGGAAGCATGACATCATTAAACTTACGGGTAATAATTTTTTTACTTCTATTCTTATGGACATCTACAGCTGTTTCAATAGCCTTAAAAATACGTTGCTTCGTTAATACCGAAACAAATAAAATAGGAACATCTACAAAAGGGGATATCGCTTGCTTTATCCTTTCCGTATATTGTTTTATAGTATTGGTCTCCTTATCCTCAACCAAATCCCACTTGTTTACAAGGATTACAATACCCTTATGATTGCGCTGCGCTAACCAAAAAATATTTTCTACCTGACCATCAAAACCTCGGGTAGCGTCCAACAATAACAAACAAACATCACAATGCTCTATGGCACGTACGGATCGCATTACGGAATAAAACTCTAGGTCTTCCTTTACCTTAGCTTTCCTGCGTATTCCTGCCGTATCTACAAGGTTAAACTCAAAACCAAACCTATTGTACTTTGTGTCTATACTGTCCCTAGTAGTACCTGCAATATCGGTTACAATATATCTATCTTCACCGATAAGCGCGTTTATAAAAGATGACTTTCCTGCGTTAGGCCTACCTACTACGGCAAATCTCGGGAGTTCCGTTTCTTCTTCCACAAGATCAGGAAGGTCTTTAACTAAAGCGTCCAAAAGCTCCCCTGTTCCGCTACCGTTTATACTAGAAAGGGTATAATATTCTCCTAATCCCAAGGCATAGAATTCTACTGCATCTTCTTGCCGCATAGCATTATCTACCTTATTAATGGCAAGATAAACTGGCTTGTTTACCCTTCTTAATAATTTGGCAACATCCTCGTCCATACCCGTTACCCCGGTATTTACATCTACCATAAAAATAATGGCATCTGCCTCTGCTATAGCCAGTTCTACCTGCTTATCTATCTCCTTTTCAAAAACATCATCGCTTCCCAAAACATACCCTCCGGTATCGATTATAGAAAACTCCTTGCCGTTCCAGTCGCTTTTTCCGTAATGTCTATCACGCGTAACTCCGCTAGTTGCATCCACAATAGCTTCACGACGTTGAATTAGTCTATTAAAAAATGTCGATTTACCTACATTAGGTCTTCCCACAATAGCAACAATAGCTCCCATACCTCTAAATTTGGCTGCAAAGGTAATATAAACAAAAGAATATGAGTAAGTTGATGGGAAATATAAAGCTGGACTTTACTTATTATACCCAAATCGTTTTAACTGCCTACTATCGTTTCTCCAGTTCTTGTTCACTTTAACGTAAAGTTCTATATGTACTTGTTTGTCAAAGAATTTTTCTAAATCTTTTCTAGATTCCACACCCACTTTTTTCAGCGCAATCCCTTTATGACCTATGATGATGCCTTTTTGAGAATCACGTTCGACCATAATAACAGAACGGATACGTATAATTTCCTCGTCCTCAAAAAACTCTTCGGTCTCTACCTCAACGGCATAAGGAATTTCCTTCTTATAGTATAATAATATTTTCTCTCTAATAGTCTCGTTCACGAAGAAACGCTCTGGCTTATCCGTTAATTGGTCTTTTGGGTAGTACGGTGGCGAAACGGGCAACAATTCTAAAATACGTTCGAACACACCTTTAATATTGAAGTTTTGCAGCGCAGATATTGGATGGATTTCTACCGTGGGTAATTCCTCCTGCCAATACTGTACTTGTTCTTCCAAAAGTTCCTGGGTGGCGGTATCTACCTTGTTCAACAGTAATAAAACTGGAGTTTTCGAATTCTTTATCTTTTCAAAAAAGCGTTCGTCTTTTAGTGCCTTCTCCCCTATTTCAACCATATATAACAATACATCTGCATCCTCAAAGGCCGACTTCACAAAATCCATCATGGAAGCTTGTAAGTCATAGGCTGGTTTAATAATCCCGGGGGTATCCGATAAAATCATCTGAAAATCGTCTCCGTTCACAATACCCAAAATACGGTGCCGTGTCGTCTGGGCCTTAGAAGTAATTATGGATAATTTTTCACCCACAAAAGCATTCATTAAGGTTGATTTTCCCACGTTGGGATTACCTATGATATTTACAAAACCTGCTTTATGATTTTTCATGCTTCACTTTTAAAAAATAGACTTTCATTGCGGCATTGACTCTTGGTGCTAGATACAAAACCGCTATCATATTAGGAATAACCATAAGAGCAAATGATAAATCGATTAAATTAATCACTAAATCTACTGATGCCACCGCCGCAAAAGTAATACTACCCACGTAAATGAAATTATAAAACTTCCCAATTTTCGCATTGGTGATAAAAGAAAGACATTTAGTTCCGTAATACGAGTATGTAAATAAGGTAGATAAGGCAAAAGCACTCACCACAACCATTAACAAAACACCACCATAAGGGATAGAGTTTTCAAAGGCTTTTAGAGTCATCGCGATTCCGTTAGTTTCAGTTTCTAAATGCGCACCGCTGATAATAATAACAACCGCTGTTAACGAGCACACAATAATGGTATCGATAAAAGGCCCTAACATGGCTACCAAACCTTCTTGAATAGGTTCTTTTGTTTTTGATTGTCCGTGGAACATAGGTGCTGTTCCTACGCCAGATTCATTTGAGAAAACAGCTCGTCGTATTCCAATAATAATTAAACCCCATAAACCGCCAGTAACTACTGTCTTGAAGTTAAATGCTTCATTAAAAATTAATTTAAAAGAAGGTAGTATTTCGGACCCATTGGTAAACAGGATATACACGACTGCCAATAAGTATACCAGAACCATAAATGGGACAATAGCAGTAGCCACTTTTGCTATTTTTTTTAGTCCCCCAAAAATTACAAATGAAGTGATGATGGACAATACAAAACCTATTACTAATTTCCATTGAAAATCACCTAAAACCATAAAAGCCTCATCGGGCTCTATAACGGTCATCAGAGTTTGGGTAAACTGATTGGTGGTAAACGCAGGCAATACCCCAAACAAACCCGCAACACAAAAGAAAATAGCAAGCGGTTTTGCTTTATTCCCCATGCCTTTGGTTATATAATACATGGGGCCACCTTGCAGTGCTCCTTCAGAATCTTCACCACGGAACATTATGGATAAGCTACAGGAATAGAATTTGATACTCATCCCAATTATAGCGGTAATCCATATCCAAAAAACAACCCCTGGTCCTCCTAAATAAATAGCAATCGCAACGCCTGCAATATTACCCATTCCCACCGTTGCCGCAACTGCAGAAGAAAGGGCTTGCAGATGGCTAACCTCACCTGGATCATTAGGGTTATCATACTTACCCGAGGTAATACGTAGCGCATGTTTAAAATAGCGATAGGGCAATAATTTGGAGTAAAAGACCAAAAACAAGCCGCCACCAATAATTAAACAAAGCATAACCCATTCTGTATAAGGCAATACGCTTGATAA
>JBLHNI010000212.1:0-5632 GCA_047650615.1 Maribacter sp. | reverse complement strand
TTTTTTTTATCTGACCAAAATCTTACATGAACAAGTGCTCATGTTAATCTATGCATTTGTTGGGAGTACCCAATTATATTTATCCTATGTTGTGCAGTGATTACATTTAAACCTATGACAAATAATATCAAGCGAGATGGATTTTTTAATAGGACCTTAGTGCTCATTCACGAGAAGGGATTTATAGCTACCACCATGCGGTATATAGCGCAAAACTTACAATTTGAAGTGGTTAATGTTTACAATTATATAGCGTCAAAACAGTCGTTCTTGGAGGAATCACTTTTTGGAATACAACAGGAATTCCTCTTGACTATGGATACTATTGAGTGTTCAGAATATGATACCGGAAAAAAATTGGAGCTTATTATAGGTTCTTATATACAAATTTCAGCTGAAATACCTTACGGACAAGCGCTGCTTGTGAACGAGTGGCCAAATCTAAAGACCCCTAAATTAGAGGAATTTGTGAAACGCCGAAGAGATTACGAAAGGCAATTAGAAACTATAATACAGCAAGGAATTGAAATGGAGCAGCTAAGGGATATGGATTCAGAATTAGCCACAAAATGATTCTAGGCACATTGCGATGGTCTTATCAGAAGTTTCTAAATCATAAAGCTCCGAGTAATCCCTTGATTCTAGAGCAACAATTGATTGATTTTATATTTCACGGCATCCTAATGAAGTAAAGCTGGGTTTCTGGTTTCACAAAAAGTTCTACCCCTTTTTCCTATCTTAGCCTCATGCTCTCCAAAAAAACAAAATACGGTCTTAAGGCATTGGCTTATCTTGGTGCACAGAATGATAAAAAGCCGATACAAATAGCAGAAATAGCAGAGCAGGAGAACATCTCCCAGAAATTTCTGGAAAGCATCTTACTCTCCCTAAGGAAATCCGGTTTTTTGGGTTCAAAAAAAGGAAAGGGTGGGGGGTACTATCTGCTTAAAACTCCAACCGAAATCTTAATGACCGATGTCATGCGGGTGCTGGAAGGTCCTATTTCTATGGTACCCTGCGTAAGTCTTAATTTTTATGAAAAATGCGATGATTGTCCGGATGAGGTAGCTTGCTCTGTCCATAAATTGATGCTGATGGTGCGAGATGCTAATTTATCCGTCTATCGCAATACTACATTGGCCGATATCATAAAGTAGAATTTCAATTTTTAAACACCCTAGAACTAAGTAGTTTCCAAAGTTTTAGAATCCAGAATTCTTAAAATTTACTATTATTAATCTACTAAATCTATGGGGTAATTATAAATAAATAAACTTTATATACCTCTAAAGTCAATATAAATTCTATTTTTGTTATCCTACAAAATAAGTAGGGTATTAATAATTGTATAACATATGATTGTAAATCAGTTTATTCTTGATAAGAAATGCTCAGAAAGTAAGTATGATGCTGATAAAAAATCTGAACGGCCTATTCGGAGTATTGCCAAAGCTATAAGCTGGCGGGTGATTGGAACTTTAGACACGTTGTTAATCTCCTATCTATTAACTGGAAAAGTTATTTTAGCAGCTTCAATAGCATCTATAGATTTCATAACAAAAATGTTTTTATACTTTTTTCATGAGCGCATATGGAATAACATTAATTGGGGTAAATAAAAGGTGCTATGAGATTTACACAAGAGGAAATCAATCGATTAAATGTTCAATTTAAAGGAATACCCCCAGTAGAAATTATCTCTTGGGCGGTGGAGCATTCCATAAAGCCATTGGTGACAACTAACTTTCGACCTTACGAAGTTGCAATTTTACATGCGGTCTCTCAAGTGAAAAATGATATACCTGTGGTTTGGTGTGATACAGGGTATAATACATCTAATACATATAAACATGCCGAGGAGCTTATTGAGCGATTGGTTTTGAATATCGCTTTATACGTCCCCAAACAAACTACTGCCCATAGGGATACGGTTATGGGAATACCTCCAATTGATGATAATAGGCATACCCTATTTACAGAACAAGTAAAATTGGAGCCTTTTAGAAGGGCAATGACTACTCATCAACCAGATGTTTGGTTTACGAACCTAAGAAAAGGGCAGACTGCTCACAGAGACAGTTTGAATATTTTAAGCTTAAGTAACGATGGGGTACTAAAAGTAAGTCCATTTTATCATTGGAATGACACACATTTGGATGCCTATCTGAAAGAGCGGAATTTACCAAACGAACATAGGTATTTTGACCCAACAAAGGTCTTAGAGAATAGGGAATGCGGGTTACATACTTAAATAGAATTTAGAAATAGTATATATGGAAATTAGCAGTATAGAATTAGAGTTGTCTCAGGTGACTGGGGTAGCGCTGTTAGATGACACTTCGCAAATTAATACGCTCGAAAATGAAGCTATTTATATTTTTCGTGAAGTTGCAGCACAGTTTGAAAAGCCAGTATTATTATTTTCTGGAGGTAAAGATTCGATTACCCTAGTGCGATTGGCTCAAAAGGCATTTTGGCCAGCTAAAATTCCATTTCCGTTGATGCATATTGATACGGGACACAATTTTCCAGAAACAATAGCATTCCGCGATAAATTGGTGGCGGAACTAGGATTGGAATTAATCGTAAGAAATGTCCAGGATTCTATTGATCAAGGAAAGGTAAAAGAAGAGTCGGGTATATATTCTAGCCGAAATTCTTTGCAAACCACAACACTATTGGATGCGATTGCTGAGTTTAAATTCGATGCCTGTATTGGTGGTGCTCGCAGAGATGAAGAAAAAGCACGAGCTAAAGAACGTATTTTTTCTGTTCGGGATGACTTTGGGCAGTGGGATGAACGCAATCAGCGTCCGGAGTTGTTTGACATGCTGAATGGACAAATAGAACTGGGACAGAACGTACGCGTATTTCCTATTTCTAACTGGACAGAATTAGATGTTTGGTCCTATATAAAGGAGGAGGCGATGGAAATTCCATCTATCTATTTTGCACATAAAAGAAAGATATTCTTACGTGACGGATTAATTTGGTCACATTCAGATTACGTCTATCAGGAAGAAGATGAGGAAGTATTGGAGAAAATGGTGCGTTTTAGAACCGTTGGTGATATGACCTGCACGGCTGCGGTATATTCAGTGGCAACTGATATTGATACTGTTGTGAAGGAAATTAGGGATTCAACTATTTCTGAAAGAGGCGCACGTATAGATGATAAGCGTTCAGAAGCTGCCATGGAAAAAAGAAAACAACAAGGATATTTCTAGAAAACTAAGGGAAGATACAATACTAGTTTTAACTCCTACTAATTACTTTTCACTTATGACTAAAATATGGAAGTACTAAAAATCGCAACAGCAGGAAGTGTAGACGATGGTAAAAGTACCTTAATCGGTCGGTTATTATACGATACTAAATCCTTAACAACAGATAAGCTGGAAGCCATAGAAAAAACCAGTAAGCAAAAGGGTTATGATTACCTTGATTTCTCCTTAGCTACCGATGGTTTAGTAGCAGAAAGAGAACAGGGAATTACGATTGATGTCGCCCACATCTATTTTTCAACTCAGAAAAAGAGCTATATCATCGCAGATACACCAGGGCATCTGGAATATACACGTAATATGGTAACTGGGGCTTCTACGTCTCAAGCTGCTATTATTTTGATTGATGCTAGAAAAGGAGTGATAGCGCAAACGAACCGTCACTTTTTTATCAATAATTTACTCAGAGTCAAAGAAGTAGTTGTAGCCATCAATAAGATGGATCTTGTGGATTTTTCTGAAGAGCGATACAATGAGATAAAAACAGATTTTGAAGAATTGATGCGTAAACGCGATTATGAGGAACAGCGTATTACTTTTATTCCCGTAAGTGCCCTGAAAGGGGACAACGTAGTGAACAAATCCAAAAATACTGCTTGGTACAAAGGAAATACGCTATTGGAACATTTAGAAGGGCTGGATTTAGTATCGGTATCCAATACGGGAACACCAAGGTTTCCTGTTCAGTACGTTATTAGACCTAAAACCGATGAATTTCATGATTTTAGAGGATTTGCAGGAAAGGTTTATGGTGGAGAATTAAGTGTGGGAGATGCTGTAGTGGCTTTGCCTTCCCAAACTACGTCTAAAATCAAGGCCATTTATTTTCACGATAAGCAGTATAAAACAGCTTCAAGAAGATCATCGGTTACGATTACTTTAGAAGATGAAATTAATGTGAGTAGGGGAGATATGTTGGTTAAGATTAATGATTTACCAACCATAGACAAGCAATTTACGGCAACCCTGTCATGGATGGATTCTCAAAAACTCACTGTAGGTAATAAATATATCGTACAACATGGGGTCAATAAAGTGTTAGCGAAGGTAGCCACTGTGGAGCACAAAATAGCACCCGATTACTCAGGCATAGATACAGAAACTGAGTCGTTAGGAATGAATGATATTGCCCAGGTAAGTTTTAGATTGAACAAGCCTATTTTTTATGATACATTCAAAAATCATAGAACCAATGGGTCGTTTATTTTAATTGATACCCAAACAAATAGTACGGTAGGAGCTGGGTTCATCAATTAAGGTGGATTAAAGATATCCTCGGGCAGATTTAAACATTAAAAAGAAGTACATCTTAAATAGCTATTAAATCTATAGGGTAAATAGATAAAATAAAATCTAATGAGATAACTCATTAATTAAAACGTACTACACATTACAAGTAGACATATGCAAAGCTTTAGAACAGAAATAGAAAATTCGATTGTTGACAAAGATATCTTGGAACTGGAACGAAAGATTCATGAGTTTCATGATGGAAAACTTGATGAGGAAAAATTCAGAAGTCTTCGTTTAGCTCGTGGGGTGTATGGTCAGCGACAGCAGGGCGTATAGATGATACGTATAAAACTGCCTTATGGGAAAGTTTCGTCAAAACAGTTAAAGCGTATATGTGATGTTTCCGATGAGTATTCTACGGGACGTTTGCATATTACCACCCGTCAGGATATTCAAATTCATTATGTAGATTTAAGTCGTACTCCTGCATTATGGGCAGCGTTAGAAAAGGATGATATAACACTTAGAGAAGCTTGTGGTAATACTGTTCGTAATGTTACCGCTAGTGAAACTGCGGGTATAGATATAGATGAACCATTTGATGTTTCTCCTTATGCAGATGCTTTATTTAGATATTTTTTAAGAAACCCAATCAGCCAGGAAATGGGACGAAAGTTTAAGGTTTCCTTCTCTGCTAGTGATGCGGATACAGGTCTATCTTATATGCATGATTTAGGTTTTATAGCTAAAATAAAAGATGGGGTTAAAGGTTTTAAAGTAATGCTTGGCGGGGATTAGGCTCACAACCAAGACATCCCGACGTACTTTTTAATTTTTTACCTGCGAACAAGATTATTCCATTAATGGATGGTGTTATCTGTGTTTTTATAGATATGGTGAACGGAAAAGTAGGGCCAAAGCTAGACTAAACTTTTTATTTAAGGATTTAGGACTAGACGGGTTTAAAAAATTATTAGAAGAATAACAAAAAGCAGTTCCCATCAGCACATTTCATATTGACGTGCTTGCCCTTCCTAAGATAGTTTTAGCTCAGGGGAGCGTTCCAAACGTAAAGATAGAGAATAGCAAAGCTTTTGAAAAATGGAAGTCGACCA
>JBLHNI010000211.1:0-5664 GCA_047650615.1 Maribacter sp. | reverse complement strand
TGTTTTTCTTTGGGAATGGGGCATCGCAGCCAAAAAGCTTCTACGTTGGTTATTTTCATTATGTCTTGAATCTTGTTTCTCTTCTCCTACAAAAACGGCTTCAGCGTATTTATCGATTTTTTAGTCAGCATGGAATAGAACGCTTCTGTAACTGCCGAGCTGCCATGGTCTTGCAAAAATTTAAGTTGTTTATCACTTAACCCTACGGGAGCTGTATCTATAGAATTAGGATACGGATTTGCAGGGGTACGATCCATTGGCGGACAAAACTCCACCGATATAACTTGAGTATAGTTTATTTCTTTTAGTGTTTCCATAACGCGTTTCCAATCAAAGTGTCCCATGCCTGGTGCCATCCGATTGTTATCCGCTACATGGAAGTTGATAAGACGGCTCCCTACTTTTTTCATAGTAGCGAACATGTCTTCTTCCTCAAGATTCATGTGAAAAGTGTCCAGGCAAACACCGCAGTTAGGTCCTACGGCCTCGGCTAGTGAGAGGGCTTGTTCTCCCCGGTTAATGAAATAGGTCTCAAACCTATTGATGGGTTCAATGCCGATTTTGAGTCCGTTCGCTTCCGTATATTCATAGACTTCCTTAATGCCTTCCACAGCCCAATCCCATTCCTCTTCGGGTCGTGCGTCTGGAACAATTTTTCCTACAGTGGCTGGAACCAAGGAAATAACACTACCACCCAATTCGCTTACCATTTTAGCGACATCCAGCACGTATTGCACTGATGTTTTTCGTTGTGCAGCATCCTTTGCGAGCATATTACGATCTTCTAGCATCAGGGTCACGGAACCCCAACATTGGAGCTGGTATTTATCCAATAGCGCTTTGACTTCTTTGGTATCGTAGTTTTTCGGAGTGCCCTGAATCTCTAAATGGGTGTATCCCATGTCGGCAATACGGGCCATGGTCGTTTCCAAAGATTCGGCGCGCATCCAATTATGTATCGCTAATTTCATTCAATTTCCGTTTTCTAAGTGGTATCTATTTATTTTTAGGGAAAGACACCTTAATAAGTTTTTACTAAAATAGTAAAAACCATTAGATATGCCGTTTATCTAATACGTGTAGTTTATACTACACGTAGGAGGGTATATTCGCTATCTTAGTAATTGAGGTATGAATAATAGAAAATAATAGTAAAATGATAGAGATAGCATCAAGTGCAATTTTAATAGGACTCTCCTTATTGATGATTTGGTTGTATAGAGCATATAAAAGCAAGAATACCAAAGAAGAAGGAGAAGGCTTTTGAAAGTGCAAACAGATTTATCTAAAAAATTACATCCTAGTAATTTGATAAACTACTTTCAATCCTTGTCCCGCTTTGTATATAGATGCCACGAATAGCATCGGTTTCAGCCGTTAAGTCAGGGTATCGTCCTAAGAAAACGATTCATTGACAATGCAACACGCTCTATGACATACAATAATACTTTAGAGGATTTATTCCAGTAGCTCTATATATCCGTAATAGTGGATATGTAACCTAGAAAAGTTGAACTTGTAAAAAAAATATAGGATATAGTATCCGAAATTAAACTTTCCTTCCTAGTGTAAACAAGTATATAGTTACCGTTAATCAGTATAAAAAACAGTTACAAATGACAACAAACGATTACAAACGAAAGTAAGTATTTTGTAACCGAATCTTTTTAGAGTGTGCTTCTATGTTTGCAGTGTCGAGTCAAGGAGGCTTGATATTACAAACTATTTAATATTAAAATTTACTATTATGAACGCACTTAAAAACAGAGTACAGTTGATTGGAAACTTGGGTCAGGATCCAGAAATCGTAACCTTAGATGGTGGCGCCAAATTGGCTAAATTTTCCATAGCTACCACAGACAGTTACAAGAATGCGAAAGGAGAAAAAGTGGAGGACACGCAATGGCACAATATCGTTGCTTGGGGCAAAACGGCCGACATCGTAGAAAACTATTTGACCAAAGGAAAGCAAGTAGCCATTGAGGGTAAATTGATTCACCGCTCTTACGAAACCAAGGAAGGCGAAAAGCGGTATTTTACTGAAGTACGCTGCAATGAATTACTGATGTTGGGGAAGTAGATGGTATAGTTCTAATCCTTCGACTGCGCTCGGAATGACATTTTTGAAAAAGTTATTCCGAGGGCAGATGAGGGTTTATTTTTTTAGGATAGATTGTTTCGCTACGTTCGCAATGACACTAAACAATCCTTATTTTTACATCCATGATAACGACTGTAGAAGAAACATTACTGCCTTTACTTAAAATCCATTTTGGTTACGACTCTTTTAAGCCCAACCAGTTAGCGGTTATTGAAGACGTACTGGCTAAAAAGGATGTGTTGACTATCATGCCCACAGGTGGTGGGAAATCATTATGTTATCAGTTATCCGCATTGGCTTTGGAAGGCACTACCATAGTGGTTTCGCCATTGATTGCCTTAATGAAGGATCAAGTAGATGTGCTCAAGGCTAACGGAATTGCGGCTGCGTATTATAATAGCTCGCAATCCCAAGAGGAACAACAGGTCATTTTTTCAAGCTTAAAACAAGGGGAGCTTAAACTTTTTTATGTGGCACCAGAAAGTTTGGGTGCTTTTTATACCGTGTTTGAGAATATTAGTATAAGTCTCTTTGCCATAGACGAAGCCCATTGTATTTCTTCGTGGGGACACGATTTTAGACCTGCCTATACACAATTAGGTAAGCTAAAAGAGCGTTTTCCGAAGGTACCGATTATTGCCCTGACTGCAACAGCAGACGGAAGTACCCAAGAGGACATTGCGGACCAGCTGAAAATCGCTAACGGAACACGTCATTTGGCTTCTTTCAACCGGCCAAATCTATTTTTAGAGGTGCGACCCGCACAAAATCGCATCAAACATATTCTAGAATTTCTGGAAGAAAGGCCTAATGAGAGCGGTATTATTTACTGCCTAAGTCGAAAAAGCACAGAAAAACTAGCAGAAAAGTTACAGTCGGCTGGGTATGCAGCAAAGGCTTACCATGCGGGACTAGCGCCACAGGAGCGTACAAAAGTACAAGAAGAATTCATTACAGATAAGGTGCCAATTATCGCTGCTACCATTGCTTTTGGTATGGGAATCGATAAGAGTAATGTCCGTTGGGTCATTCACTATAATCTACCCAAGAATGTGGAAGGCTATTACCAGGAAATTGGACGTGGTGGTAGGGATGGTTTACCAGCCATTGCCTTGCTGTTTTATAGCTTTGGGGATGTGGCACAGTTACGCCGTTTTATATCCGAAAGTGAGAATGCCGATGTTGAATATGCCAAACTGGAACGCATGCAGCAATTTGCCGAAGCTTTGAGTTGTAGGCGAATTGCGCTCCTTAACTATTTTGGCGAGCACGTAACCGAGGGTTGCGGTAATTGCGATATCTGTCAGCGGCCACCAGCCTATTTTGATGGCACTGTCCTTGCTCAGAAAATCTGTTCAGGGGTAGCACGGCTAAAAGAGAGGGAGCCCATGGGTACGCTTATAGATGTGTTACGTGGCGCCAAAAATGCACAAGTTTTCGATAAAGGCTATCAGCATGTAAAAACCTACGGAGCCATTAAAGATATTTTATGGTTAGATGTGCAACAGTACGTCATACAACTGCTGAACCAAGGGGTGCTGAGTATTAATTTTAGGGAGGGTGCCCGTTTGGGACTTACACCTTTGGCCAAGGAAGTGCTGTTCTCTAAAAAATCGATACAATTGGCGATTTTGGAAAAAGCAGTAGATTTCAAAAAAACGGAACCTAAAACCAGAGTAAGTAAAACGGGACTTTTTGAGAAACTAAGAGTATTGCGGCAACAACTGGCTACCGAGCAAAACGTACCTGCTTATGTTATTTTTGGGGATGCTAGCTTAAAGGATATGGAAGCCAAACTACCTCAGAATGAGACCGAGTTCATGAATATTACAGGAGTAGGACAGGCGAAATTAGAAAAATATGCGGAGGTCTTTCTAAAGGAGATTGCCGCATACAAACCTGCTAAAAAGAAATCTAAGGTGGCTACGCATCAGCAGTCGTATACCTTATTTCAAGACGGATGCACGGTACAAGAAATAGCCGAAAAAAGGGAGCTTTCGGAAAATACAATTTATAGTCATTTGATGAAAATACATGCTGATGGAACAGAACTGAACCTACAGCAATTTATGAACAAAGGAGAACAGGAAACTATAGCCAAAGCCAAGGAAGCCCTTCCTGATGCGGAAGGTTTACGGGAATACTTCGATTATTTTGAGGAGAAAGTCCCGTATTGGAAGATTAAGTTGGGGCTCTATTTATTGGACGGATAGAAAAAAGATACGACCAAAAAACTATCTTACACGCGCAGACTTTATAAATTCTGTATGGCCATTTGAAGCGTAAACAGGCAATGATATTCATTGTACTTACTTAAATTAAAAATAGCAGAGACCAGCTATTGTGCGGCATAAGTTGCTGTTAACAAAATGTTTCTCTGGCTATTAATTTTTTTATTACATTTAGCTTTAAATTAAGCACCAAAACAACAACAACAATGGCTGACGATAATAAAGATTTAGGGGACGAAGCAAAAGGCGCCTTGGACTCAAATAGGCCAGACAATGGTAAAACAGTTGCTATTATTGCGCATATAACCCTTATAGGTTGGATAATTGCTTTGGTAATGAACAACCAAAATAAAACAGAGTTTGCGAGTTATTATATTAGGCAAACCTTAGGAATATGGATTTTTATGTTTGTATTTAGCTTTATCCCAATAGTAGGTTGTTTTGCGGGTGTATTCGGATTGGTGCTTATTATCTTGAGCGTTATTAACGCAGCTGGGGATAAAATGATTCCGACCCCTGTCGTTGGAGAGTATTTCCAAGACTGGTTTAAAGGCATATAAGAATAAAAAAAGTCGAATATTTTTTCGACTTTTTTTATTTAATTTATAATCGTAATATTGCAATATATAAATATGAAGAATGGGAATTAGCAAAACACATATTTTTAATACGAATCAAAATGAACTGGCAAATACCTTTAAGGTGCTTTCCAATCCGGCACGAATTGCTATTCTGGAATTCATTAGTAAACAAGAAGGCTGCATCTGTAATGATATTGTAGAGGAGATAGGTTTGGCGCAACCCACCATTTCCCAGCACTTAAAAGAACTCAAAAGTATCGATTTGATTAAAGGGGAAATCGAAGGAAAGAAAGTCTGTTATTGCATCAACCTAAAAACATGGGCTGCCATTCAAGAACGCTTGAATGTTTTTTTTAATAACACAAAAGTAAAATGCTGTTAATCTAAAGTCATATACAAATGAAGACGAATGAATTTTTATCAATCTTAAAACAAAATGCGAACAAAGCACTTTTGTTTGAATACGCACCTGGAAAGTTGGTAGCGGCCAACTACCACATAACAGAAATTAAAAACATAAGCATTGAGACTGTAGACTGTGGGGGCGGCATAGATTTCTGGAAGGAAACCGTCATCCAACTTTGGGAAAGTCCAGAAGAGGGAGGCAAACGCGATTACATGCTAACCCATAAAGCTTTGGAAATTCTTAACAAAGTAAACAGCATCAAGCCTATGGAAAAAGAGGTTGAGGTGAAGTTTGAGTATAGCAACGCTAATTTTCATACAGCACAATTATTCGTTCATAGCCATA
>JBLHNI010000210.1:0-5668 GCA_047650615.1 Maribacter sp. | reverse complement strand
TGAATTTAACCTTTTTTTTGTGCATGTTCGTTTACCCTTTGGGGGACATTTTAAATATATACTTTTTTACTTAAAAAAATGGGTGCAAACGAAATTACTTTCAGGGTTAGATACGGAGAAACAGATCAAATGGGTGTTGTTTATCATGGGAACTATGCCCAATATTTAGAAATGGGTAGGATATCGTGGTTGCGCTCTTTCGACCTCTCTTATAAGGAAATGGAAGAGAGCGGGGTTATGTTGCCAGTAATAAGTCTACAAGTAAACTATAAAAAATCTGCGCTGTTCGATGACGTGCTCACGCTGAAAACTTATTTAAAAAAAATACCGTCTGTCAGGATAGAATTTGAATATATACTGATGAATCAAAACAATGAAATTTTGGCAGAAGCGAATACTGTTTTGGTGTTCATGGATGTTAACAAGAAAAGGCCTATAAAATGTCCTGATTATATTCTCAAAAAATTGATATAGTCAATTGAATTGTAGGAGAGAACCGTTGGTAGTTACCAAAGCTATTTGGAAACAGTTATTTTATGGTATGCCGCTAGTTCTTTTTTAATTCTTTTTAGCTCTTTTCTTCGGACCGCGATACTGATTTTACAATCCATATGGAGCTCCTGTGAAACTAGATTTAGTTGATTCTTCTTTATAAAACGCATTACAGTATCCATTTCGGTATACTCAAAACTAAGTGTTAACTGTTCCTTGATTATTTTTTCTGTGATGCTTGCATTTTCTAAGGTTAATTGAGCTGTTCCCTTATACGCACTCATCAATCCCCCTACCCCTAATTTGGTGCCGCCAAAAATACGGACTACGGCAATGAGTATGTTGGTGACTTTAAAAGATTGTATTTGACCGTAAATAGGCATTCCAGCTGAATTGTTTGGTTCTCCATCGTCATTTGCCCGGTAAGAATGGTTTTCGACACCTAGTTGCCATGCATAGCAAACATGGTTTGCCGTTTGGTATGTTTTTCTCAATTCATCAATCAAAGGTTTTACTTCTGCTTCATCAGTAATAGGGAATGCATAACCATAGAACTTACTTTTGCGTTCTTTTAAAAGAATATCGCTAACGGGTTTTGATATGGTTTTGTAGGTGTCTGTTGGTTCCATGGTTAAAAAATTATAGGACTAAAACAATACTTATAACTGCAAGACCAATACCCAACCAATTTTTTGTGCTTAATTTCTCTTGAAATAGCACAATACCGAGAACGGTAGATAGTATCACAATTCCCACATTGTTAGCCGTGAAAATAGAAGCACTGCTCAGGCCTTTGTAACCTAAGGCGAGCAAAAGAAAATAGATAGAGAAAAAATTAGGTATCCCGAGGGCTATTCCACCTAAAATATTTCTAGGATTAAGCTTCAGTGCTTGCTTAAAAGATGTTATTCCAATAAAAAGTAAACCCGCGCATCCAGCAAAAAAGAATAGGACTGCTGAAAACAGTGCAAATTCTGTCTCGGGTACATGAGCTTCCTGAAAATACTTAATAGCTGAATCTATGATGCCAGACCCCAAGAAAACCAAAAAGGGGAGCAGGAGCATAGACATCTTAAAACTACCCGCAGATTGCTTCATAGAAGCCAAATATACGGCCAGAATAGCAATAGCAATACCCAAAAGCTTAATAGCATCTAATTGTTCATTATAGAGTACAACACCTAGAATTGCCGGGAGCACAAACGACATTTTAGTGGCTACCGAAGCCACGGAAACCCCAAGTTTTTGAGATGTGGCGGCCATTAGATTAAACACCAAAATAAAAAGTACGCCCAAGGCCATAGCGCCCCAAAACCAGCTTTTTGTTGGTAGATTGGTAATAGCTAGTTCGCCTTTATAAAAGAGGAGACCAACCAAACAGGCTACTACATAATTGGTGATTATTGCGTACAGGGTTTGCACATGGTAGCGCACAAAAAGTTTAAAAACCACGAAAATGAGACTAGAGCAAAGAATGCTCAGCGCTAGGTATTGCATTTAAAGTTTCGTCTTTAAGTCCGTAACATCCTCCGAACCAACGATAAGAAGCCAGGTGTGTATACCAATAGATGCCGCGGCATCCGTATTTTCCTTCGTATCGTCAATAAAATAGGTTTCGTTTGCGACTAAATCATTTTGGTCTAGCACAAAATCGAAAATTTCAGTGTTCGGTTTTCGCATGTGTATTTCATGGGAAAGGTAAAATTGCTCAAAACACGCTTCAAATCGGTCCCATCGTTCCTTACCCATTGCTTCTTGCACATAATGTATATGAAGTTCATTTGTATTGCTTAATAGAAAAAGTCGGTAGTTACCCTCTAATTTTAAGTTTTCTAGAAAGCTGAGGCGCGATTCTGGAAAATTCTTTAGAATGCAATTCCAGGCGGAAGTTATTTCGGGCAGGCTTGCATTAGGAACCATACTATTCAATTGAGACAGAAAATCTTTAGAGGTCATCTTTCCAACCTCATATGTTTTTGCAAGGGTGTCCATCTCTGGAGTTAATTCCGGATGACCAAATAATGCAAGTTGTTTGTATATAGCAGGTTTATCTAAGTCAATAAAAATATCCCCAAAGTCAAATACGATGTTTTTAATCATGTTGTAAAATTATTAAGTCGTCTTGGTCTATTTTTTTTGAAATTACCTTCGTTCCGCTTATAATAGGTGCTTTAATTCCTTTTTTAAATAGGGATGGCCCTTTAAAAATTCGCGCTTCGTTCCACAGGTTTTTATCTATGAAGGATTGTAATGTTCTTGTTCCTCCTTCTATAAGAATACTCTGTATGTTTAGATGGTATAATTGACTGCAGATGACTTCGGCATTAAGTTGCGGCTCATCTAATACTATATAATCTATACCGTCAATGTATTGAGAGGTGTCTTTTACGCTTGTAAAAACGAATGTTTTTTGCTTTTTATCCAGTACATGGTAGGTTGGGGGTACTTTAAGATTTTTGTCGATAACGACTCTGATGGGTGATTTACCGGACCACAAACGAACATCTAATTTAGGGTTGTCTTCCAAAACCGTTGTAGTACCTACCAAAATAGCTTGCTCCTCACTACGCCATTTATGAACTATTTGTCTCGATAATTTGCCAGTTATCCAATACGGTTCGGGTTCTGTATTTCTTAGCTTTTTTTCAGGAGCAATGAAACCATCTGCAGTTTCTGCCCATTTCAAGATAATGTAAGGACGTTTTTTATTGTGAAATGTTAAAAACCGCTTGTGGTGTTCCCTGCACTCTTTTTCCAAAACGCCTACAAGCACATTACAACCAGCGTCTTTCAATTTCTGAATGCCTTTTCCGGCTACTTTTTTATGTGGATCAAGAAGACCTACCACAATCCTTTGTATGTTATGTTCTATAATCATATCGGCACAGGGAGGGGTCTTTCCAAAGTGCGAACAAGGTTCTAGGCTTACGTATAAAGTCGATTGTGTTAATACTTCTTTTCTCGTTACCGATGCAATAGCGTTAACCTCGGCATGGACACCACCAAACGGACTCGTATAACCCTCTCCGATAATCAGATTATTATGAACAATTACGGCACCTACCATGGGGTTTGGTGCCGTTGTTCCTAGTCCGTTTTTGGCCAGTTGTATACAGCGACGCATAAATTTCTCATCCATAATACCTTGACTCATTTTTATATCGGTCACTGTTTAAATCTTTTTATTTTTCCTATGCCTTAGGGTTTACGATTTTACACTTTTCACGTATCTTCACACACCAAAAATAATACTTTAAAACCTATAAAAACGGATACTGTGGGAACTGCTGTAATAAGAGAAATCACGAAATCGGATAATGCCGATATCGCTCGTGTCATCAGAAAGGTGTTGGAAGACCTTGGTGTGCCAAAAGTAGGAACGGCCTATGCAGATACTGCCTTGGATTATATGTTCGAGAATTACGATGTGCCTAAAGCCACCTATTTTATAGTAGAACAGAATGGAGATATTTTGGGTTGTGCAGGAGTAGCTCCGTTGGAAAACTATGATGGCAACTGCTGCGAGCTGCAAAAAATGTATTTTCTAGAGGCGGCCAGAGGCAAGGGTATAGGAAGTCAAATGATAGCGACTTGCCTATCTCAAGCAAAGGCGTTTGGTTTTGAACAGTGTTATCTAGAAACTATGCCCTATATGGAAGCTGCTCAAAAACTATATAAAAAATCTGGCTTCAACTATATTGACGCACCTATGGGAAATACAGGACACTTTTCATGTCCCATTTGGATGCTAAAAACACTCTAGGGATGCTTTTAAAGGAAATCAAGATTATTTTTCATACCGAACTAGATAGGCGCTACGGCTCTCAAGAAGTTGCTAGTTTCTTTTACTTATTGATAGATTATTTTCTTAGATTAAATAAATTCGTCTTGGCGCTACAACCAGAATTAGTGATAAGCAAGGAAGACGAAGCACCGTTGTTTAAAGCAATTGGTCAATTAAAACAAGATATACCAATTCAACATATTATCGGTGAGACGGAATTTATGGACCTCATATTTAAGGTATCCCCAAGCGTTCTTATTCCGAGACCGGAGACCGAAGATTTGGTGCGATGGATAGTAGTAGATAATCAGGGAAAACCTAGTCAATATTTAAACATTTTAGATATTGGAACAGGAAGCGGTTGCATTTCCATCAGTTTGGCTAAAGCCTTAGAGGGGTCTAAGGTGAAGGCGTTAGATATTGCTTTGGATGCTTTGGAGCTTGCAACATCCAACGCTGTAGTTAATGGAGTGAAAATAGACTTTTTACAATATGATATTTTAAAAGGACTACCAGAGCTAGAGGCTTCAGTACCCTTTCATATTATCGTATCTAACCCACCTTATGTGAGGGAGTTAGAAAAAAAAGAGATGCAGGCCAATGTACTGGATCACGAACCCCAAATAGCACTTTTTGTTCCGGATGAAGACCCATTGATTTTTTATAGGGCAATTGCTTCATTTGCAGCGCAGTACTTAGCAGAGAATGGCAGTCTGTACCTAGAAATAAATCAATATTTAGGAGCCGAAACGGTAGCATTGCTTCAGTCTTATCCTTTTAAAGCAGTAGAATTAAGAAAAGATATATTTGGAAACGATCGCATGGTTAAAGCAGTATTAGATGGTAGTTATTAGTGGGTAGTCTTTAGACTGTAGTAAAATAAAGTAATTAGTAAAAAGTAAGTAGTTAATCGTAATCAATAAAAAGCAGCGAGGAACCGATTAGTTTTTTATTTGAATTGATTTTGAACTTGACTCTTGAACTTTAAATAACAGTAATTAAAGGAATTGTAGTTTTTTGTGGGAGTAGTGAAGGGAATGATACTGAATTTGCTAAATATGCATATGTTTTAGGGGCCACACTAGCTAAACAGCAAATCGATTTGATATATGGAGGAGCCAAAATCGGGATTATGGGAAAAGTAGCGCAAGGGTCTTTGGATAAGCAAGGCAAGGTCATTGGTGTTATTCCAGAGTTTTTAAAACGAAAGGAAGTATATCATGACGGACTTTCCGAACTTATTATCACTCAGAACATGCACGACAATAAATTAAAGATGCACGAACTTAGTGATGGTATTCTCATGTTGCCAGGTGGATTTGGAACCCTAGAGGAGTTTTTTGAGATGCTTACCTGGGCGCAGCTAGGACTGCATCCATACCCAATTGCGGT
>JBLHNI010000209.1:0-5708 GCA_047650615.1 Maribacter sp. | reverse complement strand
ATCAATAACCTCGAGCGCCATTTTTGGAGTTGTTATTTTTATCATTGCAATCAGATCTTTGGCTTCTTTATTTCCCTTCCTATCCATTTTATCGGCAGCCGAAAGCACTAATAAACGTGTTTGCTCTATGTCGCATGCAGATTTTGCAATATCTTGACGAATGCTACTGTAGCTGTCTAAATTTCTTCCGAAAGGAGTGCGTTTTGTGGTGCGTTCAGACATCAATTCCAATGAGCGCTGGGCCATACCAATTAAACGCATACAATGGTGAATTCTACCCGGACCTAAGCGACCTTGGGCTATCGCAAATCCTTGTCCTTCACCAACTAATAAATTCTCCTTGGGAACACGTACATTATTTAAAACTATCTCCGCATGCCCTTCGGGGGAATCATTATAACCAAAAACGGTCAAAGGTCTTACGATTTTTAATCCGGGTGTATCCATAGGAACCAAAATCATACTTTGTTGCAGGTGTCGGGGAGCATCGAAATCAGTTTTCCCCATAACAATCGTAATTTTACAATTCGGATCCATAGCACCCGATGACCACCACTTTGTTCCGTTAATTACATAGTCATCTCCAGCAGCAACAATCGAAGTTTCAATATTCGTTGCATCAGAAGAAGCAACGTCTGGTTCGGTCATTAAAAAAGCAGAACGGATAGCTCCGTTCATCAAAGGTTTTAACCATTGCTCTTGCTGCTCAAGTGTACCATATTTTGCCAACACCTCCATATTACCTGAATCGGGAGCACTGCAATTAAATATTTCAGAGGACCATAACCTACGCCCCATAATTTCCGCTAATGGAGCATATTCCAAATTAGTAAGGCCTGGACTTAAAGCACCATATCCTTCGGGGAGGAAAAGATTCCATAATCCAGCATCTTTTGCTTTTTGCTTTAGGATTTCAAGACCGGGCCATCTTTTCCAAGCATTTTTAGGCTCTCTGCTAAACGCTACTCCTTCCTCTTCCATTGGAGCGACATGGGTCGCTATAAACTGCTTTAATTTTTCTTGAAGCGCTATTGATTTTTCGCTGTATTCGAAATTCATATCTGTATTTTTTATCCTGAAATTAAATAACCCCCGTCTGCAGCATATACTCCACCAGTCATGTAAGAACCCGCCTCTGAAGCCAAAAGCATTGCCACTCCGGCCATCTCGTCGGGTTCGGCCATTCGTTTAAGTGGTACCGTTTGGTTATATCCGGCAACGAGTTTTTCATTTGACCAAAGGCCTTCACTAAACTTTGTTTTAATGAGTCCTGGGCAGATTACATTTGAGCGAATACCATATTTACCCCATTCTTTCGCCTGATTTTTTGTCAACATAATAAGCGCTGATTTCGTCATACTATATAGACCTAACCTAAAGCCTGGATGAATTCCTTCGACAGAAGAAATATTAATAATACTCCCACTACCATTCGCTTTCATATGTGGATATACCAAGTTAGAAAGCAACCAAGGTGCTTTTACATTTACATCCATTATTTTATCAAAAACGTCTTCACCACAACCTTCTAAAGGCCCATAAAAAGGGTTGATTGCAGCATTGTTTACCAAAACATCAATACGGCCATACTTCTCTATCGTTTTTGCAACCAGCGCTTCCCGCTGCTCTGCATCACCAATATGGCAAGCAATTCCGATGGCTTCTAAACCTTCTTTATGAAACGCTTTTGCAATGGCGTCAACGGCTTCTTGTTTTCGGCTACTGATGACCAACTTGGCCCCGTTCTCTGCCAATCCTCTGGCAATTGAGAGACCAATCCCTTTGCTAGACCCGGTTACAATCGCTACTTTTCCGGTAAGGTCAAATTTTTGTTTTATGCTGCTCATCTATATTATTTTTTATACAAAAACCTTTTTATCAGTTCCTATGGTTAAAGCTTGCTCGTTGTCCATTAGAATCTCTGCGAGGCCTGTTGTTTTTGGAAGTTCATATTTAAAGTAGAATTCCATTGCATGGATTTTACTTTCGTAAAAATCTGTACTATGCTCTTTGCTGTCGGCTACCAATGCATTTTGTGATTCGCGCGCAATGTCTATCCACAACCACCCTATCAAGATATTACTAAAAAACTCCATAAACGGAGTGGCATCTGCCAAGAAGCGCTGGTAATCTCCTTTCATAGCAAAGCCCATTAATGATTTTAGCACTTGTTTTGTGAGTTCTAATTTTGCTTCTAACTTCTGAGCATATGGAACTAAAGATTCGTGCCCCAAGCTTGCTTTGATAGAATTCATAATTTCTTCCGATAATAATTGCAAAGCCTTCCCATTGTCCATGGTTACTTTACGTCCCAATAAATCTTGAGATTGAATTCCTGTTGTGCCTTCGTAAATCGCGAAAATTCGAATGTCTCTCAAGTATTGTTGTAAAATATAATCAGTACAGAAACCATATCCCCCTAAAACCTGAACTCCATTATCGACGGCAATTTTACCCATTTCTGATGGATATGTTTTTACTACCGGAGTCATTATTTCTAATAACAATCTGTATTTTTCGCGCTCGTCAGCATCTGCACATGATATCGAAAGATCCTGGTATTTTGCGGTTAATAAGATTAGACTTAAAGAACCTTCGGAAACTACCTTTTGTAGTAACAACATTCTTCTTACGTCAGGATGATTGATAATTAAAGTCTGTTCTTGATTTGCATCTTTCTTACCTGTACTTGTAAGTTCGCGACCTTGCGATCTTTCGTTCGCATAGTTTAAAGAAGCCTGATACGCTGCTGTTGCAATTGCAGCGGCACCTCTTCCGACTCCGATTCTAGCACCGTTCATCATCAAGAACATATATTTGAGCCCTTGATTTTCTTCTCCGACCAACCAACCTTGACATGCTTCTTTATCACCAAAGAACAAATGTGTCGTACAATAGCCACGTTGTCCCATCTTTTGAAAATCGGTTACGGTTTGAACATCGTTCGGACTTAAGCTTCCGTTAGGAGTTGGCCTATGTTTTGGAACAATAAATAAAGAAATTCCTTTGGTACCTGCGGGCGCTCCTTTTACTCGAGCTAAAACTAAATGTACGATATTTTCGGCACCTTTATAATCTCCCCCAGAAATGAATATTTTTTGACCATGAATTTTGTAGCCATCTCCATTCGGAGTTGCCGAAGTAACAATATCTGACAATGAACTACCTGCTTCGGGCTCTGTTAAACACATTGTGCCTCCCCAAGTACCCTCTAACATTTTAGGCACATAAGCCGCATTTAATTTTTTATTTGCAAAATGAGTGATTAATTCTGCTGCACCAATAGTCAACCCTATATAACCTGGCAAATGATTATTAGCCGCATCTTGTATAAAAGCAGAAGCGTGCATTACCATTCCCGGCAATTGCATTCCTCCATCTTTATAAGGAAATCCTCCGGAGATAAAACCCATCTCACCACCAGCCTTCATATATTTATTTACCTGTGGGTGCACTAAAACCTCACCCTCTTTGAAATGAGCAGGGTTCTCATCCATTGCCCTGAAATAAGGAAACAACTCTATATCAGAAAAATCCTTTACAGAATTCAATAATAGTTCTATCGATTCTTTATCATAGTCGGCATGTCGTTCTTGGTCGAGTACTTCTTGCACCCCATTCACTTTATACAATAAGAATTTAAGCGTCTCTATATCTACATATTGGTTTGCCATGACGAATCTCTCCTTTTAAATTATAGTTCCTCAATATAGAAATATTTCAAACGAAACTCATTAAACTAGTTTAATAAAACTATTAAGAGTAGCTACTTAAACAAGATGTCCAAATCAATACTGGCCGGTCTTTAACTAGACCTTCATCAACCTTTTTCTAATTTTAGAAAGGCCTACAGGTGTTAGCCCTAAGTAAGAGGCAATAAGATATTGTGGCACTCTTTGTAAAAGTCCAGGTCTTTTTTCCAAAAGTCGTAAATAACGCTCTTCATTCGTACGGCTGTTCATGCGTTCTACGCGGCTATACGATTTTATAAATGCCTCTTGCATTGATAACCTACCGAAACGTTCTAATTGATGTGATTCATCATAGGATTTTTCAGTATAGGTCTTTTTGATAGCATAAACAGTTGTATCTTCTGTAGCTCTCAGGAAATACTTTGATGGAGCGCCTTTTACATAAGATGGCAAATCCGTAAAAAAGACATCTTCTGTATAAAATTCTAGCACTTTGATTCCACCATCCTGCATTTTATAATAGTAAATACAGCCTGTATCTAAGTAGTAAAAGTGGATAACCACCTGGCCGGCAGAGACGAGCGCTTCACCCTTTTTTAATTCGATTCTCTCATAAAACGACAACCAATAATCCAAAGGTTTTTCATCTACTTTCGTATATGAGAGAACTTTATTTTTAAGATTTTGTAGCGAATCCATTTCTGATGGTTGTATTTATAATGAGCCAAAACATTTTAGGACATGGATAAATATAAGCATTTTGCCAAAGAAGACTATAAAAATCTGTCAAATGCATAATCTGAGCACTGAGGAGACAAAACATATCTCTTAAAAAAAATAACAGAAATATTAAATATTGATCCTAGCGCAAAACAAATAGTTCCGTAAAGTTCGTCTTCTTCAGCGCGATGGAAAGTGTATTGCTTAAAATTTGTATGTTAAAAAAGGCGTTTTAAGTAAGAAGTTCTACTTTCTTAGCAATTCTAAATTTTGGATTGTTCCTTATTTATAAACGTCGTCAAGTTACTAATTCTGTTCTATAAAAGAATTCAATAATCATATTTGTCTAACCGAATTACTATATCTCAACAAAACCCAATGATTAACCAAACTATCAAAAAAACGATTAGGAGGAACAAAAATTCCGACTATCCAGTATTTCTTAATAATAAAGGAGTACTTTACTCTTTATATAATATATGGTTACCAATCATTTTTAGACGCTACAAAAAAAAACATATTAACTATATATCTTACTTGATTTCTTTCATTTTCTATTTTTAGGTTTGCTAACCGTTAGCGCTTGAAAGATTTGAGTTTAGAGAACATCTATTAATTTAAAGGTTTTTTAAAAATCAGACATTTGTATTATGAAGTATCTTTTTATGTTTATCGTGTTTTTTGTGTTTTCTAAAAATACTTTCGCACAATGGGAACTGCATGTAATTGATAATGTAGGAAGCGGAGCAGATGGTATAAGGCTTTTAGATATAAATAATGATGGGAAGCAGGATATTGTAACCGGATGGGAAGAAAGCGGTGATACTAAAGTATATATTCATCCTAAACTCAAAGACATAAAAAAGAATTGGCCAGTTGTGGTTGTCGGAAATACTCCAAGTGTGGAGGATGCAATATTTGCTGATGTTAATAATGATGGAAAAATGGATGTGGTAAGCTTGACCGAAGGTGATTCACAAAAAATTTTTGTGTCCTGGAATATGGAAAATGATTATTTAAATCCCGGAAATTGGAAACAGGAAGTAGTACCTGCTTCTGATACAAAAATGAAATGGATGTACGCGGAGCTTATGCAGGTTGACGAAAAACACGGTATAGATTTAATCGCAGCCGGAAAAGGGCATAATGCGGCAATTGGGTGGTTTGAAGCTCCTGATAAACCGAATGATTTAAGTCGCTGGAAATGGAATGAGATTTCGAAAGTTGGGTGGATTATGTCTATTTATATAAAAGATATGGATTTAGACGGAGACAAGGATTTGGTGATAAGCGACA
>JBLHNI010000208.1:0-5721 GCA_047650615.1 Maribacter sp. | reverse complement strand
TTTTTGGGAGTTTTTTTGTAACCTATGGTAACGATAAAACAAGCTACTGAAGCAGAACTCAATGATATCGCACCGCTCTTTAATGCATATCGGGTTTTTTACGGACAAACTCCAAACGAGACGGCAACATCCGATTTTATAGAAGATAGATTTGTAAAAAAAGATTCTATTATTTTTTTAGCTTATGCAAACCAAGTACCAGTAGGATTTGCCCAACTGTATCCTACCTTTTCATCCGTTTCACTTAAAGCCACACTTATACTTAACGATTTATACGTACTTGAAACAAACCGCAACGCAGGCATCGCTAAGCGTTTGTTGGAGACAGCCAAAGTATACTGTCGCAATAATAAGTACAAAGGCCTGAGCTTGGAAACAGCAACCGACAATCCAGCCCAATATTTATATGAAAAACTAGGTTGGGAAAAAGATGTTCATTGTTTTCATTACTTTTGGTCGGCCAAATAAACAAGGCTAAAAACAACTATGAGAATAGATATTATCACTGTACTCCCAGAACTATTAAAAAGCCCGTTTGACGCCTCTATATTAAAAAGAGCCATAGAAAAAGGCTTGGTAGAAGTCCATTTTCATAATATTAGAGACTATACGGACAAAAGCTACAACCAAGTAGATGATTATCAATTTGGTGGTGGAGCCGGAATGGTGATGATGATAGAACCTATAGACAAGTGTATCTCCAAACTGAAAACGGAACGGGAATATGACGAAATCATCTACATGACACCAGATGGCGAGACATTAAACCAGCAAGCCTCAAACAGCTTGTCTTTACTGAAAAATATAATCATACTTTGTGGGCATTATAAGGGCGTAGATCAACGCGTACGGGATGCCTTTATTACTAGAGAAATATCCATTGGTGATTATGTGCTTTCCGGTGGAGAATTAGGCGCAGCAGTTTTATGTGATACCATTATTAGATTGATACCGGGCGTACTTAATAATGAAACCTCTGCCCTCACCGATAGTTTTCAAGATGGATTATTGGCACCGCCCGTTTACACAAGACCCGCAGAATACAAGGGTATGAAAGTTCCCGAGATACTTTTGAGCGGTAATTTTGGAAAAATAGAGACCTGGAGAGAGGACCAGGCACAGGAACGAACAGAAAAATTACGGCCAGACCTCTTGGAATAGTCCATAGTTTAAAGTATACAAAGAAAAATACATGAAAAATACTTGTAGTTTCTAATTTTAGAATTATTTTTGCGCACTGTTAAATCAACCTCTGACGATAATCGTGAACGTTGTTTTAATCTAATTCCGATATTAAAAGATAAAATGGAATCATTAATTAAGTTTGTTCAGGACGAATTTGTAACCAAAAAGGAATTCCCAAAATTTTCCGCAGGAGACACTATCACTGTGTATTATGAAATTAAGGAAGGTGAAAAAACACGTACTCAGTTTTTTAAGGGCGTGGTGATACAAAGGAGAGGCTCTGGAGCAACAGAAACATTTACTATTCGTAAAATGTCTGGTACTGTAGGTGTGGAACGTATATTCCCAGTAAACCTGCCGGCTTTGCAAAAAATAGAAATCAACAAAAAAGGTAAAGTACGTAGAGCTCGTATCTACTACTTTAGAGAGTTGACAGGAAAGAAAGCAAGAATAAAGGAAGTAAGGTCTTAAGAGCAATATTTCATGAAGCAAAAAGCACCAACTTTGTAGTTGGTGCTTTTTTTATAAACGTTTGTTCATAACCTATTGATTTTTAATTGGATAAAAATACGGCGCGTTTGCATATAATTTAGTAACTTGTTTATGTTGTAAAGAAAGCAATCAGTATTTAATATTGATGCAATCTTGAAAACTATAAAGTTTACGTTCTTATATTGTTGTTACGTTATTAGTGTAATATATTATTCTCAAAAGCAATTACACTATCGGATGCATTTTAGCTAAAGAGGCTGTCGCCTTTTTTGATATTTTGGACATATCTCTAATTATTGTACTATGTTAAGACAACAAGAAGTAATGCAAAGTATTCTTTTGGTTATCCAATCAAAAGATGAATCGCATATCAAACGTTGAATTAGTTATGCGGACGCAATCAATGGTTGCCGTTTTAATTTAAGATTGAAACAAACAAAATCCGTAAACGACTTCTAAAAAGCCATATCAATGTACGTGTACGATGATATGGCTTTTGTTATTCTACCTGTACAAAATGCAAGAATATTCCGCCAATTCCTATTTAACAAGCCTAGATAATATTGTATCTTTGAATCGCTTGAATTAAAACCAACACGCATGTCCAAGATTTTTTATACCAAAACAGATGAGGCGCCAGCTTTGGCTACCGAATCTTTTTTACCAATAGTAAAGGCTTTCACAAAAACTTCGGGGATTGAGATAGAAACCAAAGATATTTCTTTAGCAGGCAGGATAGCCGCTACATTTCCAGAATACTTGAATAAAGGTCAGCAAATCAATAATGATTTGGATGAACTAGGTCAGATGGCCAAGATGCCGGAGGCAAACATCATTAAACTCCCTAATATAAGTGCATCTGTGCCACAGTTAAAAGACGCCATAAAAGAATTACAAGCCAAAGGTTATAAGTTGCCCAGCTACCCAGACGAACCTACCTCTGACGCTGAAAAGGAAATAAAAGTAAAATACGATAAAATAAAAGGAAGCGCGGTAAACCCTGTCCTTCGGGAAGGAAATTCGGACAGACGCGCCCCACGTGCCGTTAAAAATTACGCCAAAAAGAACCCTCATAAAATGGGTGCTTGGAGTACAGATTCTAAGACACATGTAGCTACTATGGACCACGGTGATTTTAAGTCCAATGAAAAGTCCGTAACACTAGGAAGTGCAACAGATGTGAAAATCACACTTACGACGACCAACAACACAGTAACCATACTAAAAGATAAAATAGCCCTGCAAGCAGGAGAAATTATCGATGCTACTGTACTAAGTAAAAAAGCGTTACTGGCTTTTCTATCGGAACAAATGACAGATGCCAAAGAGAAAGAAGTGCTTTTCTCCGTTCACATGAAAGCCACTATGATGAAGGTTTCTGATCCCATTATTTTTGGTCATGTGGTTGTTACTTTTTTAGCGCCCATATTTGAAAAATACGCAGCTACTTTTACTGAATTAGGTATCAACCCTAATTATGGTCTTGAAAACCTGTATAGTAAGCTAGAGAAACTCCCACAAAGCGAAAAATCAGTTATAGAACATGATATTGCGAGTGTTTTAGCGGACAGACCAGCACTGGCTATGGTGAATTCCGATAAAGGAATTACAAACTTACATGTCCCTAGCGACATTATCATTGATGCTTCTATGCCTGCTATGATTCGTAATTCTGGACAGATGTGGAACGCAGAAGGAAAAGCCCAAGACACGAAGGCAGTCATACCAGACAGTAGTTATGCAGGGATTTATAGCGAAACCATAAATTTCTGTAAAAAACATGGTGCATTTGACCCTACTACAATGGGTACGGTGCCCAATGTTGGTCTTATGGCACAAAAAGCTGAAGAATATGGTTCACACGACAAAACTTTTGAGATAAAGGAAGATGGTGTAGTTAGAATTGAGGATATAAAAACGGGAGAAACACTAGTAGAACATTCTACAGAAAACGGTGATATCTGGCGTATGTGCCAAGTAAAGGATGCTCCTATCCAAGATTGGGTAAAGCTAGCTGTTTCTAGGGCAAAGGCGACTCAAGACCCAACCATTTTTTGGTTAGATAAGACTAGGGCACATGATTCAGAAATTATTAAAAAAGTAAATACCTACCTACCACAATACGACACCGAAGGATTAGATATTCACATCCTATCCCCTATTGAAGCTACTCAGTTTACGCTGGAACGCATGAAGGCGGGTAAGGATACAATTTCTGTCTCAGGTAACGTATTACGAGATTATTTAACGGATTTATTCCCAATCTTAGAAGTTGGCACCAGTGCCAAAATGCTTTCTATTGTTCCCCTAATGCATGGCGGAGGCTTATTTGAAACAGGAGCTGGAGGCTCGGCACCTAGACATGTAGAACAATTTTTAGAGGAGGGGCATTTACGATGGGATTCTTTAGGTGAATTTTTAGCCTTAGGCGTTTCCTTAGAGTTCTTTGGAGAAAAGAACGATAATGCAAAAGCTAAAATTTTGGGTGATTCATTAGATAGCGCCACTGAAAAATTTCTATTGAATGACAAGTCACCCTCCAGAAAGGTTAATGAATTGGATACCCGAGGCAGCCATTTTTACTTGGCAATGTACTGGGCAGAAGCTTTGGCCGAACAAAATGAAGATTTAGATCTAAAAGCTATTTTCATGAAGGTATTTTCTGAGATACAAGATAAAGAAGAACAGATTTTAGACGAACTGTTAGCAGCTCAGGGGTCTGCACAAGATATTGGTGGATATTACAAACCAAACGCCGAGTTAGCAGCGAAGGCTATGCGCCCAAGCGTGACGTTCAATTCTATTTTGGACACGATTTAACACCACCTTCTAGAAGTATATAAAAAGGCCCTCAAATTTGAAGGCCTTTTTTGACGAAAAAATGTTAAGGTTTCCATCGCTATTTTATTTCTGTTTATTTTTAAAAAAAAAGTTTTTATGAAGCAGGCCACTTTCGTGTCGTCCTTACTATTCTTATTTTTCTCGATACATTCCTTTTCACAAAATAAATACACCCTTAGCGGCATAATTATAGAAGAAAGTAGCAACGAAACCTTAATTGGGGTAACCGTTGCCTTTCCATCTTTGGGAACAGGGGTGGTGACCAATGAATATGGTTTTTATTCCATCACACTTCCAGAAGGCGAGTATGCGCTGCTGGTAAGTTATTTAGGCTTTGAAGAAGTGGTGAGTAGCATCAATCTAAATACAAATACAAAAATAGATTTTAAGCTTAAGGAGGCTGCGGAACAACTAGAGGAAGTCATTGTTACGCAGAATATAGAAAAAATGGACATAAGAAAGCCTCAAATGAGCGTGAATACGCTGTCTTTAGAAACTATTAAAAAAATTCCCGTTATTCTCGGTGAAGCGGACATTATCAAGTCAATTCTATTATTGCCTGGAGTCACGAATGCTGGTGAAGGAGCATCTGGTTTTAATGTTAGAGGAGGTTCTGTTGACCAAAACCTAATTCTTTTGGATGAGGCCATCATTTTTAATTCCTCTCACCTCTTCGGATTCTTTTCCGTATTCAATCCAGATGCTATAAAAGATATAAAGTTATATAAAGGTGGTATTCCCGCACGCTATGGCGGAAGGGTATCCTCTGTGTTGGATATTTTTCAAAAAGAAGGGAACAGTAAAGAATTAAAGGTTAACGGCGGTATCGGTGCTGTAGCAAGTAGACTTTTAATTGAGGGGCCCATTGTAAAGGATAAAGCAGCATTTCTTATCGGTGGCCGAGGTTCTTATGCACATTTGTTCCTTCCGCTATTCGATTTGGACAATACCGCCTACTTCTATGATTTGAATACGAAACTCAACTATAAAATCAATGATAAAAATAGTGTTTTCCTCTCAGGTTATTTTGGAAGGGACGTATTCGGCATCAGCGAAAGCTTTGTGAATACCTATGGTAATGCGGTAGGTAACTTCAGGTGGAACCATTTATTCTCCGATAAATTATTCTCCAACCTTTCCTTAATATATTCCGATTACTATTATGGACTTAAGTTGGATTTTGTAGGATTCAATTGGAACTCG
>JBLHNI010000207.1:0-5768 GCA_047650615.1 Maribacter sp. | reverse complement strand
GGTTGGTTATGAATATTGATAATTGGATATATAGCGCTAAATCCAGTTTTAGATACCGGCGAACTAAAGGGACTTGGATCAAGGAGCCGACAACATTTAGGGGGCAATGGGGTATTTCAAAAGATAATTTTGGGAGACTTTACTATAATACTAACTCTACTCAATTAGTAGGGGATTACACATTGCCTAATCGGTTAACAAGAAACCAATATTTGGCACCTAAATTTGGGGTTCGTAAAAATTTAACAGATAATCAGCGTGTGTATCCGTTGCAGGCTACATTGGTAAATAGGGGGTATAGTAAAGGTGTACTTGATGGTGACAGTTTATTGGTAAATGTAACCGCAGCTTGCAGCCCTTTAGTATATAGGGGAGGAGATTTTCCATTGGATTATAACCAAAATGTATTTGTTTGTTTACCTGAAATAAATGCTATCAAACGAAATATTTTAACTTTTCATGGCGATAGTACTTCCGCTAAACAAGCATGGGAAGGGAAGGAATTTATAGCTTCTATGGATAAGGGTTTCAGGCCGGTCAGTTTGGCCAACGGTCCAGATGGTAGCATGTATGTGGTCGATATGCACAGGGGAATCATACAACATACCGCATATTCGAGTCCTTATTATAGGAAAAAGGCAAAAGCGTCACAAATTGATACCTTGGTAAATTACGGAAGAATTCTAAAGATTACAGCGGAATCGACTAAAACAAGCTCTTTTAATACTGATTTACTAAAAGAGAATCTATTAGCTTCATTAAATCATAGGAACGGCTGGATTAGAGATAGGGCGCAACAAAAGCTAATACAAAACCATACACCCAGTCATATACCATTACTTGAAAATTTGGTCATGGTTGAAGAAAAATCCTTGGCGCAGTTGCACGCGCTCTATGTTTTGGAGGGAACACAGCAACTGAGCTTTGATTTTTTGACAAAAGCTGCACTCAGTAGGAATCCACAAGTAGTTACCCATTCCTTGGTTTTATTGGAAGGGTTTGTTAGTCAAGACCATTCGAAAAATATGTTGCAGTTGTTTACCAAACTTCAAGGTAGAAATGATATCGCCATTAACCTATATTTGGCAAGTACCTTAGGTAGCTGGGCCAAGGTTTCTCAACAAGAATTTTTACCATTTATTGCTCAATTATTAGAAAAAAACTACGATAACCAAATCCTTACGGAAGCGCTAATTAGTGGTTTGTCAGGCCAAGAAGAAGCATTATTTGATTACTTGAAGACAACGGATAAAAATGAAAGCGCTGTATTGAAAGTGGATTTAAAGAAAGTAATGGACAACAAGATCACCAATACTAAGAATCGGATTTATACAAGAGTTTCCTTGGCCGAGGATAATCGCACAAAAGGAGCAAAAGTCTTTCGTCAAATATGTGCTTCTTGCCACGGTATTAACGGAGAAGGAATGGAAGGTTTGGCACCACCGTTAATTAAGTCCGAGTACGTTTCAGAACCGGTGGAACGATTGGCGTTAATCCTATTGCATGGACTAAATGGGCCTGTTCATGTGAATGGAGAACGATATGAATTCAATCAAGCCATGCCTGGCTTGACAGGTAACGAGGCCGTAACGGACAAGGATATATCGGATATTATTTCTTATGTAACCAACGCATTTTCTGACAACCCAAAAGGAATAACAGCCGAAAAAATAAAGAAACTAAGAAGTAAGAAGTCCAAAAGCGGAGGAGAATATACCGAAGCAGAACTTTTAGAACTTTACTGATTTTCGCAGCTTAATGGCTTAAATTAGTACCATATACAAGACTGATGGTTGCGTATGGCTATAAGCTGTTGTTATTGTCTGAAAAGCATCCAAACAGTTCTGTAAGGGTATTACCCAGTTGTAAATGATAAAGATATAGGTGTGGTAAACTTAGTGAGGCTTCCCAATTGGAGAGGCGTCACAGTTCAAGTCTCCAACAACATATTGCAAGTCATCTAAGGAAAACTGCAGGACCCTGGGTTCTTCCATGCTTTGTGCGTTATGTGAAACGGAACTATAGAATACCCTTCCCTTACCAAATCTTTTGATCCAAGATACGTACACCACTTTTTCTTCTGTTTCCTTGTTTAATCCTTTCAACGTATCTAAGTCCATGTACAGTAAAGGCCTAAAATTATAATCAAAATACGCATTTGTTAAAAAGTAGGGCTAGTTAAAATATGTGAGACCTTTTCCGTTAAATACCTTTACCAAAGGGTGGGTCTTTTCTACTTCTTTTAGGTGTATTTCTTGTTGTTTTGGATGATAATCAAAACGCTGGCCTACCGCATTGATCTTGGAAGCGTTTACGAAGGTGACCAAACAAGAGTCGTTTCCCTATTATTTATAAAAGGATTTGATTGATGGAAAGCTGCACACCTATGCTAATGGGGAAATGTACTATACTCTAAAAGGAAAACATGCGAAGGTCTCCGTACTATGGAATTATGAGGCACCGGAAGGGACAGGCGATATGCATTACAGTATTATGCATGGTACAAAGAGTAATTTGATTATAAAGCAAGGCGCAACTGAAAATTTCAAATCCGTGCTTTATATCGAATAAAAAGGGGACTCCGATTTTAATCGTATTTTAATAGTGTTGTTGCGAACGAAATCGCAAAAGGATTTCCAGGTACCACAGTGGAAAAAATGGGAGATAGTGCATGTAAAATTAATATTCCAGAGAAATTCAAGATCGGACACGAAGCACATTTTGCCCAAGCCATAGAAAATTATCTTAACTTTTTGGAAGCAGGAAAATTGCCTGATTGGGAAATTTCGAATATGATTACTAAATATCACACAACTATAGCCGCATATAAAATGGCAAAACAAGACTAAATGAACGAATTACTTTCCCTTAAAAATAAAGTACGCTCTTTCGGGTGGCACCGGAACCCTAGGAGGTTCCATTGCCAAATATCTAGTTGAAAACGGAGCTAAAGGACTTTTAATGGGTAGGTCGCTTGATACATTGTAGGCAAAGCAAAAAGAACTGAATGCTTTCTCAGAGAATAGTGCCTTTACTTTTAAGGTCGATGTCTTAAATGAAGAAGCACTGCACCAGTTAAAAGACACCATAGAAAAGGAGTTTGAGTGCCTTGACGGGCTGGTAAACTTAGCAGGGGGCAACCCTTCCTGGTGCTATCTTGACTCTTGCCCCGACCATACATGATATTCCACTTGATGACCCGAGATAAGTGGTCAATATTAATTTGTTTGGTACGGTACATTACTTGCTAAGTGATGCTTCTAGTTTTGTTGTCGGGAGCATTTTTGATGTTGATGGTGGATTTAGTTCCTTTTTAGGTGTGTAGCCTATGAAGTATCCAAAGAAAACATTTCGATGGTTCGGACCTTCTTTTGGGCTTAGTTTAGATGAGATTAAACAGATTGGGGCGGAAGGAATTGTTGCCGCATATCAAGAAATTCCTGTTGGCGATGTTTGACCCTTGGAAAACATAGTAGCCCTTAAAAAGAAAATCGAGTCACGAGGGCTGGAATGGTCGGTGGTGGAAAGTGTCAATATTCATACGTCTATCAAATACGGTCTCCCGAAAGGGATACCCTCATCGCGAATTATATTAAAACCTTAAAGAATCTTGCGGAAATCGGGATATTTACAGTCTGCTATAATTTTATACAGCTGATTGATTGGACACGTACGGACTTGGATTATATTTTACCTACAGGAGCTTCTGCATTGCGATATAATCCCATTGCGGCGGCGGCATTTGACTTTTTTATATTAAAACATGAAAATGCCAAAGCACCTTATACCAATGAGCACTATTGCGAAGTAAGCGATTATTTTAAAGGACTCTCTACTATCCAAAGAAAAAAACTGGAGGAAGCGATTTTGGCAGGTATACCCGGTTCCCGAGCGTTAATTGCTTTGGATGATTTCAAAATAAATCACGCTACCGTATTAAAAATCAATAAAGAAAAACTACAAGTAAATCTGGCCTACTTTCTAAAAGCCATTACTCCTGAAGTAGAAAAAATAGGGGTACGGATGGCCATCCACCCAGACGATTCTCCCTTTTTGGTTTTTGGGGTACACCGAATTGTCTCCAATTATGAGGACATTAAATTTTTGTTGGAGGGCTGCCCATCTCCAAGTAATGGACTTGCTTTTTGTTCAGGGTCTTTAGGGGCATCTGTAAACAATGATTTGCTTAAAATAATCGAAGACTTTGGGAATAGAATCTATTTTATTCATTTAAGGAATGTATCTCGACAAGGGGATGGTAGCTTTTATGAAGCGGACCATCTAAGTGGTTCCGTATCTATGGAAAAAATAATGAAGGCTATTGTAAAGGAGCAGGTAAAGAGAAAGTAAAATGGCTTGGAAATTGTCGACATTCCCATGAGACCCGACCACGGTCATGTCTTGTTAGATGACAAAAAACGGCACACTGATTTCTATTCGGGCTATTCCTTGATTGGAAGGGCTTTAGGTCTAGCGCAATTGACCGGATTGGAAAGAGGTATTAGGGAAGGGTTAGCATTGTAAATTGATCTTAGAAACCGGCTAAGTTAAAATCGCTTTTTGATCAGTCTTTTCTATCGATTACGCATTGCCAAAGGTTCTCTTTATTTTAAAATATCCTCATAGGCTGTAAAAAAGGCTTCTAATTGAGACATTGTTTCATAGAAAAATACCATAGTCTGCTGCCATGTATTTTTATTATGAATGGATACCTCTTGTATTTCGACATATACCCTAGAAATTTCTTTCTGGTTTTCCAGGCAATATTCATCTTCAAAATGAGCATGGGGAAGGTAGTCGTTTATAAGTATTGATTTTAGGGAAACTACTTTCTCCCAACTATCGATGCGCTGTTGTATGTCACCATCAATATCCATTGCTACAATAGCTTTTTTTAAATCGAAATGAAATTTTAAATTAATTTCTTTAATACCTGTTTTGTACAATAGCCACTTTCTAGGATATGACTTCCCAAAGGCAATCCAAAATTCCTCTTTTAATTTTCGTGATTCGGCTTTACTGAACATTTATAAAAAATAAGCAATTAAGATTCCCAAAATAATAACCACTACTTTCCTAAGATTAAACTTATGACCCTCCGAACTTTCAAAGAGAATTACTGTAGAAATATGAAGAAATACACCGATTACCAAAGCATTCAACGGAATGATGTACTCTGAAATGGATTGTGCGTTTGCTGCTATAAAAGTGCCTAAAGGCGTCATTGCTGAAAAGAATAGGATAAAGAGGATAGCGTATACTGGTTTTAATTTAGAACCTAATAAAAAGATGCTGAGGATGATAGCGATAGGTATTTTATGGATAAGAATACCGTATACAATCGTATGGTTGCTGTGTATCGGAAGCCCTTCTAATAAGGAATGGAGTGAAAGACTCGCAAACAGGAGCCAAGGGAAGTCGGTAGTTGTATCGGATAGGTGTACATGACCATGTTCAGCGCCCTTAGAAAAGAATTCTAAAAAGATTTGTAAAAGAATCCCACACATAATATAAACCCCAATAGTTTTAGTATTGGATTCTGCATACACTTGCGGTAGGAGTTCAAAAATAGTAAGTGCCAATAAAAAGGCACCGCTAAAGGCGAGTAGTAACTTAAAATGCTCTTTTTGCTTAGGTTTAGTAATGTAAACAAAAGCAAAACTTAAAAGTACCCCAAGAATAGGGAGAATGTAGTTCATGTATGTGTTGGTTAAGCTTTTTTAACCGAAGTGGTCAACTAGCTACTTCTGCATCAAAATTAGCGTATT
>JBLHNI010000206.1:0-5774 GCA_047650615.1 Maribacter sp. | reverse complement strand
ACAGGAAAATCAAAAGCATTGATTCCCGAAAGCAGGACAACGGTAGCTTCTCTACTCAAAAAATCTGGCTATCATACCGCATTTATAGGGAAATGGCATCTGGGTTGGAATTGGGCCGAAAAGGACCTGGCTAATTTTGGTGGCGAAGGATGGGATTATGATGATTTTAATAACCTAGATTTCACTCAAAATATTACCCATTCGCCCAACGATTTAGGTTTTGACTATACCTATGGCCATTCAGGCTCCTTGGATATGGCGCCTTATGTTTATGTGGAAAATGGACGCATTACTGCTGATGTAGATAGTGTAACAGAGGATAGTGGAAAGTATACCTGGTGGCGCAAGGGTCCAACAGCTTCCGATTTTGTGCATGAAGACGTTACGCCAAATTTTTTCAGAAGGTCGTTGGCACATATTAAGGAGCGGTCAAGGCAAGATGTGCCTTTTTTTTTGTATTTGGCTTTGCCATCACCGCATACGCCTATTCTGCCAACACCAGAATGGCAAGGTAAAAGCAGTATAAATCCCTATGCGGATTTTATGATGCAGGTAGATGATTACGTAGGGCAAGTGATGGAGACAGTAAGAGCACAGGGAATTGAAGAGAACACTATTATTATCTTTACTAGTGATAATGGCTGTTCCCCACAGGCCGATTTTGAAATTTTAGCGGAATATGGTCATCACCCTGGGGCAGGATTTCGTGGTCATAAGGCAGATATTTATGAGGGCGGGCACCGTATTCCTTTTATTATAAAATGGCCTTTGAAAATAGCGTCTGGTAGCGTCTCTAATGCCACTATTTCGTTGACAGATCTTATGGCTACTTGTGCCGATTTACTCAATGTTCCATTACAGGACAACGAAGCCGAGGATAGCTTTTCTTTGGTACCGTTGTTTGATTCTAAAGAAACTACCTCCTATTTGCGCGAAGCTACCGTCCATCATTCTATAAACGGGAGTTTTGCCATCAGAAAAGGCAATTACAAACTCATTTTTGCTTCAGATTCAGGCGGATGGAGCTACCTTATACCAGGGAAGGATGATGTGAGTGGTTTGCCTAAATATCAATTGTATGATTTAGCTGCTGACCCGTCAGAAAGTGAAAATATAGTAGCACTTTATCCGGATATCGTAACCGAATTAAGCAAGCAGATGGTTTCGTATATTGAAAACGGAAGAAGCACCCCAGGGCTACCGCAACAAAATTCACCGCTTCAATTAAACGGGAAGGAATGGCATCAAGTGGAAAATCTGATGACTCAATAACCGTATTTTTAAAATTAAACGCTCTCATACCGATATGAAATCTTATTTGAAATTCTTATTATTTTTGGTTTTACCATTTCTCAGTATATCCTGTTCTCAAGTAGCTCCACTAGAAGTTGTTCGGCCAGTACCTTCAGAACGTCAATTGGCATGGCAAGAACTGGGGTATTACGCCTTTATTCACTATAACATGAACACCTTTACCAACATGGAATGGGGCACGGGTGGGGAACGCCCGGAGCAGTTTAATCCTTCCGAAATGGATGTGCGCCAGTGGGCAAAAGTCATCAAAGATGCGGGTATGAAGGGCGTTATCATTACCGCCAAACATCATGACGGATTTTGTTTGTGGCCAACGAAAACGACATCACATTCGGTCAAAAATTCTCCATGGAAAAATGGGAATGGTGATGTGCTTAAAGAGTTGTCTGAAGCCTGTAAGGAGCTCGGCTTAAAATTTGGGGTGTATCTATCACCTTGGGATCGGAATGCGGCTAATTACGGAACACCGGAATATGTTGCAGATTTTCATGAACAACTACGGGAACTGTTGACCAATTACGGGGAGGTGTTTGAAGTTTGGTTTGATGGTGCCAATGGCGGTTCTGGCTACTATGGCGGTGCCAACGAAACTAGAAAAATTGATAGTAAAAGCTATTACGAATGGGATACTGTCACGGAAATTGTTCGTCAACGGCAGCCCAATGCCGTTATTTTTAGTGATAGCGGACCAGATATTCGCTGGGTAGGAACGGAAGAAGGATTCGCCAATGAGACCAATTGGAGTATCATGAGACGTGACGAAATCTACCCTGGATGGCCTAGGTATGTAGAGTTACGCTCCGGACATGAAGATGGAACCCATTGGCTGCCGGCTGAGGTGAACACATCCATAAGGCCAGGTTGGTACTATCATCCGGGCGAAGATCATCAGGTGAAATCCTTGATACGTTTGGTCGATACTTATTACGAATCTGTAGGTAGAAACGGTAATTTCTTATTGAACCTGCCCGTTGATGCCAGAGGTTTGGTACATGAAACCGATGCCCGCCAATTGATGCTGTTGAAAGAACAAATAGATGCTGATTTTGCCCAAGAACTCGCTAATGGAGTCAAGACTTCAGCGACCAATGTTCGGGGAAATAATGACACCTATGCTGCTAAAAATGCAACGGATGGGAACAACACAAGCTATTGGGCTACAGATGATGGTGTTACTAGTGGTTCGCTAACCATAGATTTTTACGAACCTACGGAAATCAATCGGATGGTATTGCAGGAACATATTCCCTTTGGGCAACGGGTCAAAGAGTTTTCCATAGCTGCAAAAATAGGGGAGGAGTGGATTCAAATCGACACCCAAACCACGATTGGATACAAACGGATTCTTCGTTTTAATACGATTAAAGCAACAGCGTTCCGTGTGGATATTATCGATGCCAAAGCATCGCCTCTTATTTCCAATCTAGCATTGTATCGTGCGCCTAATTTGTTGGTGCCACCAACCATACAAAGAAACAGGGAAGGGATGGTAAGTCTTTTGTTTCCAGAAGCTGCGGTTTCGGTTTATTACACGCTGGATGGCAGCGAACCTACCAAAGAATCCCAAAAATATGAAGTACCTTTTATGGTAGCAACACCAGTGACGTTAAAAGCAATCGCCTTTGATGCTGAAACGGTTATGGTTACAGCATCTGTAAGTAAGCATATAGATATTCCTAAGGCAGCTTGGAAAGTGGTTTCGATGTCTTCTGGAACACCTGAAAATATTCAAAATATAATGGACGAAAACCCCGAAACGGTTTGGGCAACGGACAACAAGATGGTAAGTCCACAAGAAATTGTAATCGATTTGGCAGCGTCGTATTCGGTAAACGGATTTACCTATGTACCCAGTCAAGAGCGTTATCCTTTCGGTATAGTGACCGAATATGCGGTTTATCTAAGCAGGGACAGACAGAAATGGAATTTGGCAGCAGCCGGAGAATTTTCGAATGTAGTTAATAGTAGATTGGAACAAGAAGTACGGTTTACTCCAATAAAGGCGCGCTACATGAAGTTAAAAGCTATAAAAACTGACGGTGAAGACCCAAGGGCTTCTTTTGCGGAAATCGGGGTGTTGACGGAGTAGTAGTCCAGCTTTACAAGTTCATGGGTTGTTTTCCGTTTTAAACCGGCAAAACAATTAGTTTTAATCAATCATAATTAAAACCAATTTTGACACAACCATTCTAAATAGCCTGCTACTCAGCGATAAGCTTTTTATAGATAACCCCATTTTTCATAATTAGTTTTAGCGTTTTTTGGGGCTGGGCTATTACATCTATATTTTCCAACGGATTGCCTTCGTAAAGCAGTAGATTTGCGTATTTCCCATCTACTATGACTTCAAGTTTACCTTCTATGTAGGGATTTATATTTTCTAATAGGGAGCGTAATTGAGCGTTGCCTGAAGTAGCCTGTTTTAAGATTTCCAAAGGGTTGTACTATGTAGTGCGTGAAGTAAATTCCAATAATGCAAAGGATTCGTATCTAAGTGCCCCGTATGCATTGGAACCAAAGCCCACATTGTTACTGTGTTTTTTAGCTAGTTTAAAAACATTGTCCGTACCCTCTAAAACGGGTTTTATTTTTTATTAAGGCCATCTGGAATCGTACCCTTACCGGGTACCCAAAAACTAGCTGGGAATTTGTTTAAAAGGATTTTGGAACTAGCCATGCATCTTTTTCTTTTATACGCGGTATGGTTTTCTAGTTAATACGATGACCATGTTCCAAGCATTTTACACCCGTATTTAAGGCGCGTATGGCTTCTTTGCATTCATAAATATGTACAGCCACATAGATATCCCAATCCGCAGCTGCTTGCACAGCGGCCTCAAGTTCTGCAGGAGTGGGCTGAACTGAATGAATAGGGTCGAAGTTTGAAGCTATTCCACCTCCGGTCATTACTTTGAGCTTGAACGCTAAATTGAAGCACTATAAATATTAGCAAGGAGCGTGATTTTTTCGTAAACTAGATTATGGATTGGTCTATATCCATTTGGAAGATATGAAATTTATTAGAAGTGGTTTTAACTACACCTTGGCTTTAAGTTCAATTAGATTTTGAACCCTATTGTTTTCTTAAAATATTATTTTTCATTCTAAGCCTAGTTAAATACAATAGCCATCTAGTTCTTTTACAATAGTATAGATGCAAACTGATTTTAGTTTTTCATAAAACGTTTACTATTTTAAGCACCTATAAATAAGACAAGATATCCTTTTACATGTAGCTTTGTAAATAATTACGCTTCCGTTGGTATATTAATAATCCAACAGCTGTTTTTTCATAGCCCTACGGTAATTCATGGCTACCGCATCAAACTTTAGGTGAAGCTCTTCAGTAAGGTCAAAAGGAACTTGCTAGGGACGTTGTGACTCCACAATGTGCTTATCCTGATTAAAAATAACCTTTTCAAAATCCTGTAAAACGGAGTCTGGTTCTTCTAAATCATAATTACGGCTAATGATACAATAGTCGCGACATTTATTATGTCATATAGGCTGAGAAACGAAAAAACAGACCATTCCTTTCTCTACGCCCCAGCCCAATCGCAGAACAATAGTGTAGGGAAGGTGAAGTTCATAACTGCTGTGACGCTCAGGCCTCAGGATCTTGTCATTCGCGAAAATAGGGAAATCACCGGTATTGGCCGCTTCCGTTCGCACTACAGAATAGTGTAAAACGGAATCTTTTACTGTTACTTTGCATTCAGGTACCTTGGGTCTTTCGGGATCACCCAAAAGACCAGGATGCACCCAAGGAAAATGACCGAAATCCGTAAAGTTTTCTACCTGTCTAGAGCTACCGCTCTTCCAATCAAAAGGTCTTGTTTTTACTAATTTCCAGGCGGTGTTTTCATACTCGGGAAAAGTCGGTAGGTCATAGACTGGATTTTCTAACGCAACCCAAACCAAGCCAAATTTTTCTTGACAGTGGTAGGTAGGTGTTTTGGTTTTGCTAGGAATCTCAGCTTCAGCGGCTTGCGGAATCAGCACACAATCCCCCTTTTTGTCAAATTGCCAAGCGTGATACGGACAAACTAGACAATCGTCTTTTATCTAGCCAAGGGAAATAGCCGTTCCTCGGTGTATGCAAACATCCCGCATGGCATGTACCTTTCCGTCAGCGGTTCTCCAGACTACCACTGGCTCATCTAGCAGAAAGGTGGCATAGGGTTCATCTGCCTTAATTTCATGGCTATAACCTATAGGATGCCAACAGTTAAAGAGTTTTTCAGGAAATATGTTATGCTTTTTTTTATCTGACCAAAATCTTACATGAACAAGTGCTCATGTTAATCTATGCATTTGTTGGGAGTACCCAATTATATTTATCCTATGTTGTGCAGTGATTACATTTAAACCTATGACAAATAATACCAAGCGAGATGGATTTTTTAATAGGACCTTAGTGCTCATTCACGAGAAGGGATTTATAGCTACCACCATGCGGT
>JBLHNI010000205.1:0-5944 GCA_047650615.1 Maribacter sp. | reverse complement strand
GTTTCTGGACAGCACCGAAGTAAAGGTATTGGAAGAAAACTAATGGAATTACTTTTACAACAGGCAAAAATCAGGAAACTTAACGACGTACTGCTATTTAGTGGCCATCAAAGAACAGCGGCCATAGCATTGTATAAAAGCCTAGGTTTTAACATAAAAACCAGTGGTTTATACGTTAAAAAATTAAACTAGAACTATTATACCTTTTTTACATGTTGTAACTGATTTTTCAACTCATCCATAGATTCCTGAAGTTGTCTTAACAATCCGGTATCTGTTGTGGCATCTACATTAAAGGTTATCTTACTACTCACCTCCCATATTTCCTGAATCTGAAAGGGTTTGATGTCGTAAGGAGGATAGGTTTCGTTTAAGGAAACTAAGGTAATGTTATTGGAATTGGGGCGTTTCTCAATTTTCTTTACCATGATGGAATCTTGCAAGACCACAACATACATCTTATTGGCACTCACATGGTCTATATGTTCAATTGCTCTTGCTAAAACCCATTCTCCTGGATGTAAGTTAGGCAACATACTATTACCTTCTACCTGAAAACCTCTATATGTTGCGTTCCTAAATTCGGGTATAGGTAAATCGAATGCCGGTAATTGTTGGTACCAACTAGTATCAGATATATTCTGTGGATATCCTGCAGCTGCCTTTGCGTTTACAAGAACCATATTATCATTCTGCTCCGCATCTACGGTAACCACTTTTGGAATTACACTGGTGTTAGAAGTTTCCAAATATTGCTGGTCGCTTTCCCCGAATAGCCAAAGTGGATTAATTTTAAATTGCTTTAAAAGTTCCGATACTACCTTACCCGAAAGTTTAGTTCGCCCCCTTTCTATATCTGCCGTAGTATTGGAGACACCCAAAAGCTTAGCAAATTCGGCCTGGGTATGACCTAAATCCCTTCTAATATCAATAAATCTTTTTAAAGTCAACTCATTTTCCATACGCAAAGATACGCATTATGGATTATTTCCAAAATATTAAATGGAATATTTCCATAATTAGGAATATTTCCATAAATTTGGAATATATACCATGATTAACGTTTAGAATTAAGAGCCACCTTATTAGTACGAATTGATATAAAATCTAACTAAAAGCAAATCCATGAACACAATTCACACCCCAGATTATTCTGAGTTCTTAGAAAAAAGTAGAAATGCGGTTTTAAGCGCTGGGTATCATTATGTGGTGTGGAAAAGTAGGGTTAAAAAAAATGCTATCAGCCTAAAGAAAAGAGTTCTATTATTTTATTTCTAAATATATAACTATGGCAACGATACAGGAAACAATACAAAAGAATATGGAAAGTAAATCAAAAATATTCATTTATGACGGAAGTTTTAATGGGTTTTTGACAGCTGTTTTTATTGCTTTTGAATATAAATTGACTCATGCGGATATACAGCCTACAGGTCGCATACAAAAAGGATTGTTTACCGAAACCGAAACTATATTTACGAACATCGATAAAGCAAAACGTGTTTGGAATGGTATCAGAAATCGTAATTATACGGCAATCAAGAATATTTATTTTGCATTTTTAAGCGAGCAGCAAGGAATAGAACCCCTCCTCTACAGCTATATTCGAAAATTAATGAATTATAATGAAAATAGTACTGCGGGCTTTTCTAGTGATTGTATTCTCCGAATCAATCAACTTGCACATAAAGTGGAAAGAAAAAAGAGGCATATGGAAGCTAAATTAGACTTTCAACTTACCAGAGATGCTATTTATTTTGCCCAGATAGCACCCAATTTTAATGTACTGCCCTTACTCTCCAAACACTTTCGTTCCCGTTATACCAATAAACCATGGATAATTTATGATACAAAACGGAATTATGGACTTTACTACAATTTAAGTGGCGTTGAACTCATTGGGCTAGACTTAACCGATTCGATTATAAATCAAATCATATCAAACGAGAATATTTCCAATGTAGAAATGGGAAACAGTTCTTTCGAAAACCTGGATATTAAATCCCGTATCAGTTTAAAACTGTATCACTCGTATGCTCCTAAACAAAATAGCAACTATATTTCGGAAAAACAGGCGAGTTAATTAGCCTAGGTTTTAATAAACGGCAACACATTAGCCTTTGTACATCTAGACCTTGGTAGAAATAGAACGGTACGCTGCGATTGGTAAAGGTTATGCATACTCAGCGGATTAAATAACAGAAATCGGTTATAAGTAGATCATTTTCTTTGTAAATCTAAAAAACACGATAACCATGTAAAAAAGAATTGCAACACTTACTCTCGTTTCCCTATTATTCGTTTCCTGCTGGAAAGATAAGAGTTCTGAAGACCTTATTCGTTTAAATGATAAATTCAAACCTACCGTATTGGCATTTGAAAAGAAAAAAGAAACGGCAAACAAGAATGTAACTAAAGTACTCGAAACCTTAAACGCGCTTAAAACTACCTTGGAGGATACAATAAATAAAGATAAAGAATTCGCAAAGGTCTATGGCGATTAGATAAGAGTAAACAAGCGCGTAAAAATATTAAACAAGAAATATGAAAATTTGAAAGAGCTTGCCTCTAACCTCTTCCATGTAATAGAGACCCAAACCAATAGTCTAAGTAACGAAGTCAATAGAAAAAACCTAAACGGTGCTATTGAAAAAGCAAGAACCAAATATAACAACACCTTAGCCAATACATGGAAAGTCATTGATAAGCTACAACTGCTACACGGGGATGCTCTAGAAGTCCTTAAAGCATTGGAAGTCGCTGCGGCATTAAATTCCTTCGGCAATATCAATGACCAAATGAAAAACATAGAAGGTCGTGTAGACGGTATTATGCAAGAACTAGATATTGCAGTTGTAGAGAGTAAAAAACTCTATGGGAAGAAGACTACGGAGTTGGGAGAAGAGTCGTCTGTTTTCATTTGATACAACGAATTATAAATAGGGGGCTGACCATAAGGTCTAAACCCCTATTTATAATTCAAGTTCCCACCTATAAACATAATAATCACACGTACAGTAAAACAGAACATTGTAAGAAAGTCTAGCTGCACTACTTATAGATTGTATAGTACTACGAGGCTATTTTTTTATTAATAAGGTATGTATTTAGGGTATTTATCATTGTAAATAAGTCATACTGGAGGTATATGCAAATTTAACGAGTACGCTAACGCTCTAAGAATCAAAAAAGCTCGTAAAACGTTCAGGTTTGGATATTAGGAAGCTATAATACTACTCACTGTATTGCCTTTTTTCATCCTAAAAAAACGTACCTTACTCATTGTTATGCGCGCATAGTAAACTCCCTTTTTTAAAAACATAAAAAATGACCAAGTATACCCATATTTTTGAACCCTTAGATTTAGGATTTACTATCCTTAAAAACCGAATTCTTATGGGTTCCATGCATACAGGTTTAGAAGAAGAAAAAAATGGCTTGGAAAAGATAGCTGCCTATTATGCAGAACGTGCTAAAGGTGGCGTTGGTTTAATTGTTTCTGGTGGGATTGCACCTAATGTTCAAGGTTGGACAGGACCTTTTTCGGCACGAATGAGCTCAAAAAAGCACGCAGAACATCATAAAGTTATTACAGATGCGGTACATGCTGCAGGTGGTAAAATATGCATGCAAATTCTACATGCGGGCCGTTATGGATATCATCCCTTTGCGGTTGCACCATCGGCTATTAAAGCCCCAATTTCACCCTTTAAGCCTTTTAAACTAAAGCAATCTGGTATTCAGCGTACGGTTCGAGATTTTGTGAATTCTGCGAAGCTAGCAAGATTAGCAGGTTATGATGGGGTAGAAATTATGGGTTCAGAGGGCTATTTAATTAATCAATTTATTACAGAAAGGACCAATAAGCGTACTGATGATTATGGGGGAAGCTATGAAAACAGAATGCGTTTACCGATTGAACTAGTAAAGCAGACACGGGAAGCAGTTGGGAGGGAGTTTATCATCATCTATCGGTTATCCATGTTGGATTTAGTAGAAAAAGGAAGCACTTGGCAAGAGGTAGTAGCCCTAGGTAAAGAAATTGAGAAAGCGGGTGCCACTATCATAAATACCGGAATTGGTTGGCACGAGGCACGCATACCCACCATCGCAACATCAGTGCCAAGAGCTGCATTTACTTGGGTCACTAAAAAAATGAAAGAAGAAATTTCGATTCCCTTAGTGACGTCCAATAGGATAAATATGCCAGAGACCGCTGAAAGGATATTGGCGGAAGGGCATGCGGATTTGGTCTCGATGGCCCGACCTTTCTTGGCTGATTCAGAATGGGTAAATAAAGCCGCAGAAAATAAAGCAGACGAAATAAATACGTGCATTGGTTGTAACCAAGCGTGTTTAGACCACGTGTTTCAACAAAAGGTAGCCAGTTGCTTAGTAAATCCAAGAGCATGCCATGAAACAGAACTCAATTATCTTCCTACGCAAAAAAAGAAAAAAATTGCAGTCGTAGGCGCAGGTCCCGCAGGTTTAGCTGCGTCAACCATTGCAGCACAACGAGGACATGATGTTACACTTTTTGATGCCGATACAGAAATAGGCGGACAGTTTAATATGGCCAAGCAAATACCAGGCAAGGAAGAATTCTACGAAACCATTCGTTATTTTAACAGGCAAATAGAACTCCATAAGGTAACCGTAAAGTTAAATACGCGGGTAACTGCAGAAGATTTAGAAAATGGCGATTTTGAAGAGATTATAGTGGCGACGGGAATCAAACCAAGAATCCTAAAAATTGTAGGTATTGAAAATCCTAAAGTACTAAACTATATTGATGTTTTAAAGTTAAAAAAACCAGTGGGTAAACGTGTGGCGGTTATTGGTGCAGGTGGTATTGGTTTTGATGTATCAGAATACTTAGCACAAGAAGGAGAAAGCACATCATTGAATATTGATGCCTGGTTAAAGGAATGGGGAATTGACAAAACAATGACCGCTAGAAGCGGAATTGAAGGGGTAACCGCAGAAGTTCATCCATCACCAAGAGAAATTTTTATGTTCAAACGTAGCAAGGGCAAGTTTGGCGGTAACCTAGGAAAGACTACAGGTTGGATTCATCGTTCTACATTAAAAAAGAAAAAAGTACAATTTATTAACGAAGTACAGTACACTAAAATAGATGATGAAGGCTTGCATTATACTCAGAATGGAGAAGTAAAAGTACTCCTAGTAGATAACGTCATTATTTGTGCGGGCCAAGTCCCATTTGCAGCACTAGTAGCGCCTTTGGAAGAAAAAGGTATAAAAGTACATGTTGTTGGAGGGGCGGATGTTGCAATGGAATTGGATGCAAAACGGGCTATAAATCAAGCCAGTAGAATAGCTGCTAAAATTTAAGAATGCCATACTAAAAAAAGTAGTACGCATATTTATTCCAATTCTTTTGAGATTGCCCTCCCTCCTGCCTAGATAGGGTATTCTAAAGGGTGTTCTATGTATGTATCCATCAATTTTCAATTGACAACTACAGCATACATCTTTTGGAATAAAAGTAATTTAAGCTACTTCATTGTAGAAAAAATATTAAGTTTAATAGCTAATGATTTTTCAAAATCACTTTAATGCTTCAAGCATGTAAAGATTTTGGGGTTCAAATTTTATATATTTTAATTTACCAGTTTATCCTCGTCACAACATCAGTCTAACTTCTATAAAGGTCCTACTATAATTTATAGGTGGTCATAACACAATACCATACTTTGACAACATATAATTGGTTCCGAACCCCTGTAAGATTATTTTTGATTTAGTACTTAATTATCCCCGTTATTAATACTGATTATCTGAAATATCTTGTTATTTTAATTTGCTTTTGCACAAGTATTGGGCATGCACAATCATCTCCCGGTAATGTTAGCACGAACCTACAGTTATGGCTCAAGGCGGATGCCGGGGTTACGGGCACAGGTCCCGTAACGGCATGGGC
>JBLHNI010000204.1:0-5999 GCA_047650615.1 Maribacter sp. | reverse complement strand
CGAAAAGGACCTTAAAATTGTTATTACCGTAGGTTTAGGTACTGTTTTTGGAATCCTAAGTTTTGCAAGACTTTTAAAATGGATGTTTGAAAACTACAAGGATGCAACGCTCGCCGTACTTACCGGTTTCATTTTAGGATCATTAAATAAAATTTGGCCTTGGAAAAATATCCTTGAGGTAATTCAGATAGGCAAAAAAAAAATAATTATAGACGAGAATATTTCTCCATTCAATTTTGATGGTGATCCTCAATTAACTTTTGCTATCGTGTTTGCCTTGATAGGTTTTTCCCTTATTTTTATACTGGAAAAAACAGCCTCTAAAAAGTAAGCACCCTAGTTCATGAACCAACCTAGAACCTTTACAGATAAAGTATTCCTTGTCATAAAGGGGCTTTGTATGGGTGCTGCCAACAAGGTTCCGGGAGTCTCTGGAGGAATTGTGGCATACGTAGGTGGTTTTTACGAAGAATTCATCTACTCCCTTCAAAAAATAAATGGGAAAGCATTTAAGCTTCTTTTCAGTGGTAGGTTCCAAAGTTTCTACAGGTATATAAACGGTTCTTTTTTAACCTTGCTCCTTTTTGGAATGCTGATTAGCTATTTTAGCATTTCCAAAGTATTAGACTATTTTTTAGAACATAAGGAACTATATGTGTGGTCCGCATTTTTTGGTATGATTCTGGGCTCCATCTACTACATAGGAAAAGACTTTGACCCTTGGACAAAAAAAACCATACCGACAGCTTTTATTGGACTATCAGTTGGTATAGCCATTAGCTTTTTAAATCCAGCAACACAAAACGACAATTTATTCTTCATCTTCTTATGTGGTATGATAAGCGTTTCCGGAATGACCTTACCCGGACTCTCAGGTTCTTTTATACTCATACTTTTAGGCAACTATGTGTTACTCTTGGTAGATTCGGTCAATGCACTTTACAAGACATTTTCTGAGCTACTGCAAGGTGATTTTAGCTTTATACACAATCCAGAGCGGTTAATTATTTTAACTATACTAGCGGTTTTTACCGCTGGTTCGGCTACTGGGCTTGTTACCTTGTCCCACATTCTAAGTTATGTACTCAAGCATTACAAACAGAGAACTACGGCGGTAATCCTTGGTTTTATTACGGGCTCTTTGGGTGTAATTTGGCCTTGGAAAAGAACTGTTTACAAATTAGGAACAGAAGGCACTGCCTTAATAGATTCAAATGGAAAACGAATTATAGTGAACTACGAACGTTTTTTTCCGAACTTCCAAATACCCGAAACATGGTGGGCACTCTTCTTTGTCTTATTCGGGATAAGTATTTTATTAATTTTAGATTGGTATGGAAAAAACAGACGCAAAACAATTTAGGTTCGGCTTACTTGGAAAGAATATTTCCTACTCCTTTTCAAGAGGCTATTTTACAACTAAGTTTTCCGAGTTGGAGCTACCTAATTATAGCTATGAGAATTTTGACCTACAGGATATATCAGAATTTAAGGAAGTTTTAAAAAATACAGCTAATCTTATTGGCCTAAATGTTACCATACCATACAAAGAAGCTATCATTTCTTATTTGACCGAACTTGAACCATCTGCACTGGAAATCGGTGCGGTAAATACAATAAAAATAAGTCCATCTGGTTTAAAAGGATATAATACCGATGCTTACGGATTTCAAACGTCTATTGAGCCGTATTTAAAAAAACACCACACTAAAGCACTTATTCTAGGAACGGGTGGCGCTTCAAAAGCCATTGCCTATGTCTTAACACAGCTCGAAATCGAATTTACATTTGTTTCTAGGACAGGGAAAAATAATGGGTATACCTATGAAACCCTAGACCAAAATATTATGGAGAGTTCTAGTTTAATTATTAATTGTTCCCCAAGAGGCACGTTCCCTAATATAACAGAAAAACCAAAACTACCCTACGAGTATATCACCCAAAAGCACTTGCTATTTGACCTAATTTACAACCCAGAAAAAACAGCCTTTCTTGCCCACGGGGAAGCAAAAGGAGCAACTGTTTTAAATGGTTTTCGTATGTTGGAGCTACAAGCTGAAAAAGCTTGGAAAATCTGGAATGAGTAAGTGACTCAAACAATTCCTCCACCTATCTTCGGATACTTATACCTATAGTCACCAAGTGCATACGCTACTATAAATTAAAAAGAACTTATATATTCTTTGCGGTTGTATAGGTTGTTACTATCTTGTAGAAACATAACACAAAGAAGATGTCTGAAGACAACGAACAAGCAATACCTGAAAGCAAGGTCATAGAAAATAGCTCGGAAACTACCAAAACAGAAAAAGAAGTTTTGGAGAAAAATACCGATGTTCCGAATACTAAAACACTTGAAGGCGAGGTACCTTCCAAAGCAGAGTCATCTGAAGAAAAGATAACTTCCAAAGAGGATGCAATACACAACTCAGAACCGAAGGAGAAAACAGAAGCCGGAGGCCAGAACGATGATACTGATGATACGTTAGAAGGAAAAAATGTAGAAGATATAGTAGTTTCCAACGATACTAAAAAAAGTAAAAATCCTACAGACGAAGCAAAAAAGGAATCTTCAAAACAGAACAAGGACGATGGAGATGGCCTTGATGAAATAGACGAAAGCAACGCGGAGGACGCGGAGGATATAGATACCGTCAAAAGACATCAGATTCCTGAATTGGACTACCACTCCATGTCTATGGAAAACTTGGTAGGAGAACTGCAACGTTTAATACGAAACGAAAAAGTACAGGCCATCAAAAAACACGTTGATGGAATACGGGATGAATTCAATTTAAAGTTCCAAGAATTTATCGATGAGAAAAAAGAGGAATTTATTTCGGGTGGTGGCAATGAAATAGACTTTAATTACAACTCTGTTACCAAAAGACAATTTAACGAAGTATATACAGCGTATCGGGAAAAACGAAATCAGCATTACAAGAGTCTTGAAAAAAGCCACAAAGAAAACTTAGCCAATAGGTTAGAGCTCATAAATAACCTTAAGTCCTTAGTGAATGTAGAAGAGGATATTAATACAACGTATAATAGTTTTAAAAGTATTCAGGAGAAATGGAAAACCGCTGGTCCTGTACCACGAACTGAGTACAATAATGTCTGGAAAACCTACCAACACCATATAGAAATTTTTTACGACTTTTTACATCTGAACAGAGAGTTGCGTGACCTTGATTTTAAGCATAACCTTGAGGAAAAGCGAAAAATTGTGGAACGGGCAGAGTCCTTAGCCATAGAGCCAGATTTAAATAGGGCGTTTAGGGAATTACAAGTTTTACATAAGATTTGGAAAGAGGATATTGGTCCTGTAGGAAAAGAGCACCGAGAAGAAATATGGGAACGTTTTAGCAAGGCTACCAAAACCATACATGGTAGAAGACAAGATTACTTTAAAGATCTAGATAAAGTACATGAGCAGAATCTAAATCAGAAAAAGCAAATTATTGAAGAAATAACGACCTTATCTGCCAATGCCTCCAACAATCATGGTACTTTACAAAAACAGATAAAACAGCTAGAGGCCTTTCGGGAATCATTTTTTAAAGCCGGCAAAGTACCACAAAAGGATAACGAAAGTACGTGGAACGCTTTTAAATCTGCGGTACGTGATTTCAACCGGAATAAAAATGCATTCTATAAAAACCTTAAAAAAGATCAAGACGAAAATTTAAATAAGAAAAGAGCCTTGTTAGAAGTTGCCATTTCTTTAAAGGATACTGAAGATTTTGATACGGCAACCGGCGAAATGAAGCGTATCCAAAACGAATGGAAAAACATTGGACATGTACCACGCAAGTATTCGGATAAAATTTGGAAGGAATTTAAAGCTGCATGCAACCATTATTTTGAAAGGTTCCATGCACTAAAGAACAAAGAAAATAATGAAGAGGTTGAAAATCTAAAAGAAAAAGAAGCTATTTTACTGCGGCTAAAAGAATTTAAACTAACAGACAATAGGGATAAAAACTTAGCCGCCATAAAAACCTTCATAACCGATTGGAAGAAATTTGGTCATGTACCTTTCAAGCAAAAAAGCGTCAATCAAAAGTTCAATAAAATAATCGATGCTCTTTTTAATAAGCTAGACGTTAGTAAACAGGAATCGGAATTATTAAAATATGGAAATAAGATTCAACGCCTTAAAGAGGACGAAAACCAGGGAAGAGCCATACAAAACGAGCGTAGCTTTATACGTAAAAAAATAGACGAGAGTAAAAATGAGATTCGCCAGTTAGAAAACAACTTACAATTTTTCTCCAACGCATCTGAGGATAATCCGATTGTAAAGGATGTTATCAAAAAAGTGAATAGCCATAAAGAAGCGCTCGATTCTTGGATGGCAAAACTCAAAAAACTTAATATCTTAAAAAATAATCTTCAAAAAGAGGCAGAAGAAGAAGCCACTTCTTCCGAAGAGGAATAGCAACCTAAACCCTGCCTACCTTTTGTATTGCAGGGTTTTTTATCTATAATCATTGGCGGTATTTGTTATCAAGTAAGAGTGAGAATAACAGAATATAATACCCTTTCTTTTATAAATAAGATTTGAATCATTTTTTTAGCTTCAGAAGAAAGATAGTATAATAGAAGTCAAAATGAAGAAGGTTAACTAGCAGATCTCGTTCAATGCATTCATAAGTAGTATTTTAGGAAAAAGCTTTGTATTATTCTTTAACGCTATAATAAGCTGTACCAAGACCCTTTAAAACCTAAAAAAAATTCGGTTTAGCTCTATTATTGGTTGCATTGATATGCTGTTATAACTCTACACTTGATAAAAAAACCAAGCATCAATTCCGACGTTTGATTGGAGCTATAAAGTAACATCAATTAATTAAACTGACAGCTTACATTATGAGACCTCTTACTTATCCGTTTATTCTCAAATATACAGTTATACAGAACACACTTCATTAGACTTAACAGCTACGGTAAGCATAAGAAATACGCGTAAAACAGATTGCATATATCTCTTAAGAGCAAATTACTAGGACACAAAAGGGATTGCCATACAATCTTATCTTAGCCAACCAATATCCATAAAAAGTATGGAAACATTAGAGGTCGTTAATACTGAATTCGATAAAAAGGGAGGTATAGGAGACAACTTCATTTTTGAGTGGGGAACAAAGCCTAATACTTCCTATCCATTATTTAAAGCCGTAATGATTTCCACCTACAGCCCACAAGGTCTTTCATTTACAACACAAGGTAAACGTATAGAATGATAGAAATTATAACTACCCTGTTGTTTTTAATAGCGGTTATTGATCCTTTTGGGACTGTACCGGTATACTTAAAGGCTACCACAATTTTGATAAGGAACACAAAAGAAAGATAGCCTTTAGAGTATGTAGCATTGCTTTTTTAATTCTGTTATTCTTTATTGAAATCGGGGAACTGATTTTAGAAGGTATGGCTATTTCTTTAGACGCCTTTCAAATTTCTGGTGGAGTAATTCTTTTTTTGTTCGCATTAACAATGATTTTTAGAGATGGTAAGCCTGAATCTGATAAGCATTTGATTACAGACTATAGGCACGTAACGATTTTTCTGGTAGCTATACCTTCCATTGCATCGCCAAGCGCAATTATGGTTGTTGTTTTAATGACTTACAGTCATATTTATCCTATTGAACAACAAGATTTTACGATTTTTTTTGGTCTTGGTTGTAATAACAATAACAAGCTTATTACTACTAGCCGCCAACTACGTGCAAGACAAAATAGGAGCTTAAGGAATAACAGTAATATGTAAAATAATGGGACTAATTCTTGCCTCGTATGCAGTCAAAGTATTCTTACTGAGCTTAAAGATTTCTTTATGCTCTAGAACCATTCAAACAGATAAAAGCTAAGTATATTTAAATAATGAAATAGAGTATGGTGTTAGAATTTATTCTTCTTCTCTCTAGTCCGCTGGATAAAAATGATGACCAAACCTTAAAAAAAGTGCTCCTCAAACAGAACAAACCAGTACTA
>JBLHNI010000203.1:0-6014 GCA_047650615.1 Maribacter sp. | reverse complement strand
CCTTGGAAAGGTATCGCTGGTGGCGATGGAATGCAAATTCAGATAGACCGCCGAAATCCAAATATTGTATTTACAGGTTCTCAATTTGGTTATTATTCCCGTATTGATGTTGAAAACGACAAAAGGACCTTTATAAAGCCGTCTCATAAATTGGGCGAAGTACCTTATCGGTTTAATTGGGAATCCCCTATCCTACTGTCCTCCCATAATCAGGATATTCTTTATTTTGGAACTAACAAATTTATGCGCTCCATGGACCAAGGCGATACTTGGGAATCTATTTCACCTGACCTTACTGCTGGCGGCAAAAAAGGCAACGTACCCTATGGCACTTTAACGACAATTTCGGAATCACCGTTTCAATTTGGACTGCTATACTCTGGAAGTGACGACGGTATGGTACATCTTTCCAAAAACGGCGGTAGCTCTTGGGATGAAATAGGACAAAACTTAACGCTGACAGGTCTCAAATCTTCAGAAAAGCTTTGGGTTGCACAAGTACTGGCATCAACCCATAAAAAGGAACGGGTCTACTTAGCGTTAAGCGGATATCGTTATGACGATTTTAGGACCTATCTGTATAAAAGTGATGACTATGGAACCACCTGGAAATCAATAACCTCCAATATTCCAAATTCCCCAGTAAACGTAATTATCGAAGACCCAGAAAACGAAAACCTTCTCTTCTCAGGAACGGATAACGGATTATATGCCTCTATAAATCAAGGGGTATCTTGGGAGACCTTCCAAAACGAAATCCCCAATGTAGCCATACACGACCTAGTCATACAGCCAGAAGCCAAACACTTGATTATAGCCACCCATGGCCGAGGTATTTATAAGTCAAATATTGCACCCTTGCAACTCATGACGCCTAACATTGTGGCCAAAGACCTCTACGTTTTTGATTTGGAAAACATAAAACATTCCAGCAGATGGGGCAACGCTTGGAGTTCTTGGATGAAAGCTAATACACCAGGTTTAGATGTCACTTTTTATTCCTCCAACTCGGACACTATTAAAGCATTGGTTAAAACCGATGATGACATTATGGTTAGCGAAACAGAACTAAAAGCTGACAAAGGGCTTAACGTACTTTCATTCGATGTAGCGTTCTCCAAAATGGGCAAAATAAACTACCTTAAAAAACACAAAGCCAAGTTAGAGCAGGCTAAAGATGGGAAAACCTATCTTCAAAAAGGCACCTATACCTTAGAACTTGCTGGGAATGGGGCAAAAGAAATCAAAACATTTACAATTGAATAACAGCAACATGAAACAACATAAAATATTACTGGCTATGCTTTTGTTATTTCTAGGAGTTTACTCGAACGCACAAGGATCAGATAAAACTATTAGCGTATTAATTACCGATGGCCAAAATAACCGTGCACAATGGCCAAAGACTACCCATATGCTAAAGACTACCCATATGCTAAAGACCTATTTAGAGGAAAGAGGTCTTTTTAAGGTGGCTGTTCAACGTTCTGCTTACACCTGGAAAGGAGAAGAATTCATCCTAGAATTTCCCATTGACCAAAAAGCCGAGGCCTTGGAAAACCCGAAACCTGATCCAAATTTTAGTCCAGAATTCTCCAAATACGATGTGATCATCTCCAATTTTGGTTGGAATGCAGCAGATTGGACAGATGCGACTCAAAAATTCTTTGAAGACTATATAGAAAATGGAGGTGGATTGGTTGTATTTCATGCGGCAGACAACTCTTTCCCAAAATGGGAGGTCTATACTAAAATAAGCGGTCTTGGTGGCTGGGGCGATTGTAACGAAAAAGATGGTCGATACGTTTATTACAACGATGAAGATGAACCAATCCTTGATACAGCGCATGGCAACGGCGGCGAACATGACCCACAAAGTGAATATCAGATTGAGTTTAGAAATACAGAACATCCCATTACAAAAAGAATGCCTCCCCTATGGATGCATACCAGAGACGAGCTCTATACTAAATTAAGAGGCCCCGCAGAAAATACGGAGATTTTGGGAACGGCTTATGCCCCCCCTAACAACAAAGGCACAGGAAGGCACGAACCGGCACTGATGACATTGACCTATGGCAAAGGGCGCATAATCCACAACATTATGGGGCATGCAAATTATTCGGTTGCCTGTGTCGGGCTTAAAACAACGATGTTGAGAGGGACGGAATGGGGGCAACAGGCAAGGTAAACCAAGAAATTGCCGAGAACTTCACTTCAGAAGAAAAATCGAGCTCTTTAACAACCACGTATTAAGTATATGCTTATAAAGTCTTATTGTTTTGCTATGCTCAGTTTAATTCTTATCGGGATGCGCTAATTACCACTAGAAACAATAGCTATCGAATGAATATGAAGTATCTAAAAATTTAATCAACTTATATCTACAGTAAAAATATATGGAGCTCACTTTAAGTATTCCAGCGCTATTGTTTCCAGCTATTTCTTTAACTATGTTGGCCTATAATGCACGCTATCTTGCGATTGCAGCATTAATCCGTCAACTACATCAAAAATACCAAGAGACGGCATCAGAATCTGTTAGATTACAAGTCAAAAAGCTGAGTAAAAGATTAACCATCATAAAAAATATGCAGGCCACTGCGATTTTCAGTTTTTTATTAGCGGTTATTACGATGGCATTGATTTACTTAGAACATGCCATATTGGCCAATGTAGTTTTTGGCGTTAGTCTTATGGCTTTGATGGTTTCCTTGGTACTAAGTTTAATAGAAGTCCAATTATCTACCAAAGCACTTTCCATTCAACTCAAGGATATGGAGTAGTTGTTTCATACATTCATATCCATTTAACAAAATTTAGATTCCGACTTGCTGTTCAACAAAAAGAAGTTACCCTATTAAAGCATTAGCAAAGGAGTTTTTTGTAAAATACACAATCGAACTTATCAGCCTATTTTGTTTTCGCCTACTGATAACAACTTTCAAAAAATTAAATTATTAATATTCCATTAGTAGGTCTAGCTAAGGAGCTTTCTAACCAAAAAACCAAGTGTCACATACCAAAAAGAAAAGACCCGTTAGATTAATTGTTTTATTCGAACTCAAGATATGCGTAGGGTCTAAGCACCTTTAAGAATGCAATTTATCTCCTTTGTGACCATTGAGAACTAACTTACATCAGCAAATCAGTTGCCGAAATTTGATATATTATTTTTGTTAACTATCAAATATAGCACCTCTTTTTAAGCAATTAAAATTACTAATATGCTTATTTTTAACATCTTATCAAAACTACTTTTTGGTTATGCAATATGTGAAGCAGCTAGACTATTTTAAGAACATAAGGGAAGTACGAGAGTTCGAATTTGGAAGTTTTTACTTTTTTGATGGTTTAGTTATATCTGAAATAAATAAAGGGGTTTTCTTCCAATGGAAAATGGCTAAAAAAGTGGTTACAGCCTTTAAGGAGTTTTATGGGGAAGAAGAACCCATTGCCTATATTTCCAACCGCATTCATAGTTATACCGTGGCACCGACCGATTGGCTTAAATTTTATAACCACAGACATGAATTAGCATACTATTCTGTGGTAGGCAATACCAAAGGAAGTTTGCTTAGCACCCTTTTAGAAAAAATGTTTTTCAAAGTCTCGCTAATGCAGTTCAATGAGCTAGATGAGGCTATTGTCTGGAGTTTGGAAAAACTAGAGGCGAACAATAGTACGCAACCTTAAAGCTAAACCGTTCCAATATATAGAATAAAGCATCGCCTTGATTAACGACCGCTTGGTAGTTTAAACAAATAATATAACCGTCAAAAGGAGATGTTATTTGCTTTGTTTTCTGTGCGTAAGTATCAGACACTATACCTAAAAGTGTGTCTTTTTCAACCTTGGCATCATTCAAAACTTGTGGCACAAAGATCCCGGCTGTTGGGGCACGCAGCCACATAAGACGTTCCAGACAAATAGATTCATTACCTTTTTTGTCGTTTCCAATACTATCGAAGAACATTTCTAAAGATTCAAATACCCTGAGGATACCAGAAATTCCCTGTTGGATAGAAAAATTATCAAAACGCATACTTTCGCCAGCTTCAAAAACTATAGCCGGTTTATTCAAACGAAATGCCGCATTCCTAAAGGAGCCCTTAATTAACTTAGAAGAAAAAGTGAGAGGCGCATTAAACATCTTAGCCAAATTGGCACTCTTCTCCTCTTCATTGGTATATCTAATCTGCGGAAAATTATGCCGCTGCCCCCCCTGTATGTGAATTTATGGCGATATCTATTTGAGGTAGTATTTCATTCAGATAGTGGTAGGCAATCCTATTGGCCATGGAGCCAGACTTTGTTCCTGGAAAACTTCTATTTACATCCTTACCGACCGGCACGTCTGTAGAATAGTGGATAAATCCAAAAATATTAAGAATAGGCCCTGCAATAACTGCACCTGCATTTACATTAAAACTACCATTATGTAAAATTCTACGGACTATTTCCGCACCGTTTACCTCATTTCCATGTAATCCTCTCTGGACCAGAGCTACGGCCCCAGAATTTTTGGCATTAAAAACATAAACCGGAATATCTACTAAGGTTTCGGTAGGCAAACGGTGAATCATTATTTTTCCGAATCTGTGTTTGTCAGGAGGAACAGATACTTCTCCAATAGGTATTATTTTATTTTCTATTTCGATTTTCATGCTTCTTTTAAATTCTATAATTGGTGTGGGTAATCTTTTAAGTGCAATGTCCAAATTTTTCTACTTCATCTGCTAATCGCTTAACAGAATACACATTCATACTTGCCAAAATAAGGGCTATATCTATAACAGATTAAAAAATAAGACTACTACATATACTCGTAATTAGTTACCAGTAGCTGCTTTTCTGTTTAATACAAAGATTGAAAAATAAGAGATCTTCACTATTAAATATAAACAGGCTTTTTAATATGATCAAAATGGGTCTAAATAGTTTAATTATAAGACACCGTAGTTGGGAATACGCCAATTGCATAGTATCTTTGTTATATAAATTTAACTACAATACAATGAGCGGAATTCTAAATTCGTCGATTGGAAGAAAATTTGCCATGGCACTTTCGGCACTCTTCCTTATGGTTTTTTTATTACAACATTTTGCCATAAATATACTTTCAGTTTTTAGTCCTGACGCGTTTAACGATGTATCTCAATTTATGGGGACTTTCTGGGCTGTGCAATATATATTGCAACCTGTTTTAATATTTGGAGTGATTTTTCACTTTGTAATGGGTTTTGTGCTAGAAATAAAAAACAACAAAGCAAGGAAAGTGAGTTATGTTAAAAGCAATGGGTCTGCTAACTCCTCCTGGATGAGTAGAAACATGCTACTAACTGGAGCGGTCGTATTGGCGTTTATGATACTTCACTTTATCGATTTCTGGATTCCTGAAATTAATATAAAATATATTCAAGGAGACATGTCCGGTTTACTAGACCCTAATGTTGCGGATAGTGGTTTAAGATACCATGAAGAGCTGGTTCATAAATTTCAGCATCCCCTACGTGTTGGAGCCTACGTACTATCGTTTGTGCTATTGAGCCTTCACTTATTACATGGTTTTAGTTCTGCATTTCAATCTGTAGGAGCAAATAATAAATACACCAAAGGGTTAGAAGGACTTAGTAAAGTTTATGCAATTGGGATTCCGCTCGGGTTTGTTTTTATTGCACTATTTCACCACTTTAACCACTAAAAAATAGCTCGTATGGCTTTAGATTCTAAAATACCAGAAGGACCACTTGCAGACAAGTGGACAAATCATAAAAATCATATTAACCTTGTTAACCCCGCCAACAAGCGTCTAATAGATATTATTATTGTAGGTACCGGCTTAGCAGGAGGTTCTGCCGCAGCCACATTGGCCGAGTTGGGATACAATGTAAAAGCATTTTGTTTTCAAGATTCACCTCGTCGCGCCCACTCTATCGCCGCACAGGGTGGAATAAATGCAGCAAAAAATTATCAAGGCGACGGTGATTCAACATATAGATTATTCTATGACA
>JBLHNI010000202.1:0-6083 GCA_047650615.1 Maribacter sp. | reverse complement strand
TTTAGAAATAACACGCTGCAAGGAAAGTGCTTGATTCCCATGTTTCTTTACCTCTTGCTGGTACTTGTTGATAAGAAAAATACAATTGGGAATACCGATTACAATGATTAATGGTGGAATCAAGGCCGTAAGCACGGTAATTTCATACTGCAGCAGGCCCAGTATCCCAAAAGCCCACATGACCCCGATAATTACGACACACATAGATATAAAGGTGGCGCGTACACTTCTAAAGAAGAAGAAAAAGATTAGCGAAGTCACCCCTAGGGCAGCTAGAATAAACTTCCCGATTTCGTCTATAATATTTTGAGAATTCATGGTACGTACATAGGGCATACCTGAGATGCGGACATCTAGTCCGGTTTCTTTCTCAAAGCGATCTACCAAGTGTATCATATCCTTTAAGACAAAATCTTTGCGGACACTGGTGTTTATAATGTCCTTGTCCATATACATGACCGTCCGTATAGTACTGCTCTTTTTGTTATAAATAAGATTGTCGTAAAAGGGAAGGTCGTTGAATAAGTGTTGAACGATGCTGTCTACCTCTTGGATGGTTTCCGGTTGCTTTTTTATCAAAGGTTGCATGACAAATTCCTGCTTGTCATTATCCTTAATTAATTCTTGTAAATTGTCTGTAGAAAGTACAAAATCTACTTCGGGGAAGGCTTCTAACTGTTTACTGAACTTGTTCCAACGATTAAAATTTGTAGGATTGAACAAGGCAGTATCGCGTACGGCAAAAACCACGGCATTACCCTCTTCTCCAAATTGACTCAGAAACGAACGGTATTCTTGGTTAACGGGATGGTCATCTGGTAAAAGGTTGGCTGGAGAGTTGGAAAACTGCATGTTCTGCCATTGCATCCCTAAAAAGACCGTTACGGCAGCAATACATAATAGAATAAGAATACGATTCCTAAGAATGATTCTTGCAGTTTTTGCCCAAAATCCTTGTGTTAGTTTTGCTACCATAGCTATTTTTAGCAGGTTGCAAAGGTAACTAATGTGTTTAAGTGTTCCTAGATTGAGGGATTTAAAATAACGTCTTTGGTAATATTATTATTTAGTAATTACGTATGCCGCAATAAATCATTCTTTTTTCTTTCTACTTTATTAGAAAAGAAATCCCTAGTTATGTATTCTTTGTTTAGCTCAGGTAAATAAAAAGGTAGTGTTTAGTAATCTAATTCATAATTGGCACAAAAAGAAAAAACGGCTCATTGGCCGTTTTTCTCTCACTAAATTTGCGTAACTTATATTTTCATAATTTCGGTTTCTTTCATTCCCAAGAAATCATCAATTTTTTTAACATATTTATCTGTAAGTTCCTGAATATCTGCGGCAGCATTTTCCTGAACGTCTTCCGATGCATCCGAGTCTTTAATTTCTTTGTTTGCATCTTGCCTTGCGCTTCTAATGCCTACTTTGGCATGCTCTGCCTCAGCTTTAGCTTGCTTGGTGAGTTGGATACGTCTTTCTTCCGTTAATGGCGGTACGTTAATGATAATCATGTCTCCGTTGTTCATAGGATTAAATCCAAGGTTAGAATTCATGATTGCTTTTTCGATTTCTTGAAGCATGTTCTTCTCCCAGGGCTGAACCGAAATGGTGCGACCATCAGGGGTATTAATGTTCGCTACTTGCGACAACGGCGTTTGTGAGCCATAATAATCTACCATAACAGAGGATAACATTGTGGGACTTGCTTTCCCTGCACGTATTTTGATAAATTCGCGCTCTAAGTGGGAAATAGCTGCATCCATACCTTCCTTTGCAGCATCTAAAATAAAATCTATCTCTTCGTTCATAGTACTATTTTCTAAAGTATGATTATAAACTATATCAAAACTACATATTCACTGTGGTTCCAATATGCTCTCCGTTAACAATTTTAAGCAAATTACCCTTTTTGTTCATATCAAAAACGACAATAGGTAACTCATTTTCTTGACTTAAGGTGAACGCCGTCTTATCCATTATCTTTAAGCCTTTTATAAGAACATCTTGGAAGGATATGGTATCGAATTTTGTGGCGTTTTTATCTTTTTCTGGGTCAGATGTATAAATTCCGTCTACACGGGTACCTTTAAGAATTACATCAGCCTCTATTTCTATGGCACGAAGCACTGCGGCGGAATCTGTTGTGAAGTATGGGTTTCCGGTCCCTCCACCAAAAATAACTACACGTCCTTTTTCTAAATGTCGCATGGCTCTTCGTCTAATAAAAGGTTCTGCGACTTCGTTTATTTGTATTGCGGACTGTAACCTAGTCTCTACATCTTGCATTTCTAGCGCACTTTGAAGTGCCAGACCGTTAATAACCGTTGCCAGCATCCCCATATGGTCGGCTTGGACACGATCCATTCCTGTAGCTGCTCCTGCAAGACCACGGAAAATATTCCCACCCCCTATTACGATGGCAATTTGTATGCCTTGACCTACCACTTCCTTAATTTCTTTGGCATATTCGTTAAGTCTATCGGAGTCGATTCCGTATTGCTTTTCGCCCATCAAAGCTTCGCCGCTTAATTTTAGAAGTATTCTTTTGTATTGCATGGTTATATTATTTCAAAACAAAAATAATGAAAATTATCTATGGGAGCGTTAGAGAGGCGACGGTGTTCAAAACATAATTATTTCCTAATATTTAAAAACACAACTTTAGGTTTTAATATTCTTTTGTAGTATTGGTGGTTGAGTATAAATGATAGCGTTTTAAGTTAATTATATTTTATGAGAAAAGTATTGATTTTGTTAGGAGTGCTCGGCACCGTTTATGGCTGTGGAGCAGGAAAGGCGTTGGTGACTATAGATAAGGTTCCAATTTTGGCTTCTTTAGATTTGGTCAATATTAAAAATGATAAGGTAGAAGTTTCTATAAATCCAGGTGCTTTTTTGAGTGATGTGGTTTCTTTTAAGATTCCAAAAACTATTCCAGGCACATATAGTTCAGATAACTATGGCACCTATATTCAGGATTTGCTTGCCTTGGATTACAGTGGGAAGGTAATGAAAGTAGTAAAAGAGGATGACAATTCTTGGCGTATTTCTAATGCAAAACGTTTGGATAAGATTACCTACTGGGTAAACGACACTTATGACACGGAAAATGTAATGGCGAATCCAGTATTTTCACCTGCTGGCACAAACATATTGGAGGGCGAGAACTTTATGCTGAATCTGCATGGGTTTGTAGGTTATTTTGATGGATACAAAGAAGTACCTTATACTATTTTGGTGCGAAAACCATTAGATATTGTGGCTACCACTACATTGCGACAGTCGCCAGATAGAAAGCCGGATCCAGCATGGGATAGTTTTGTAGCCAAGCGGTATTTTGAGGTGATTGATAACCCTATACTCTATGCGCGGCCAAATATAGAAACCTTTGCTGTTAATGATATTCTGGTAACGCTAAGCGTGTATTCTCCCAATGGGGTCTATAGTGCTGTTGATTTTAGGGAACGCATAGAGGAAATGATGAGGGCACAAAAAGCATTTCTCGGAGATGTTGATAGTACACAGGAATATGCAATCCTACTTTATTTATCGGAATTGGATGCACCGGATGCCCAAGGTTTTGGAGCTTTGGAACATCACACATCTACGGTAGTAGTTCTGCCCGAAGCGATGTCAAAAGAGCGGCTAGAACAGGTTATGGTAGATGTGGTCTCGCATGAATTTTTTCATATTGTAACGCCTTTGTCCATACACTCTAAAGAAATACAGTTCTTCGATTTTAATAATCCTAAAATGTCCAAACACTTATGGATGTATGAAGGCACAACGGAGTACTTCGCTAATTTGTTTCAAATTCATCAGGGACTTATAGACGAAGCTGAGTTTTATGACCGCATCATAGGTAAGTTTAGGAATGCTAAAGCTTACGACGATACGATGTCGTTTACAGTAATGAGTAAGAATATATTAGAGGAGCCTTATGCAAGCAATTATCAGAATGTGTATGAAAAGGGTGCGTTAATCAATATGGCACTTGATATTTTGATTAGAGAAAAAAGTAGTGGAAAAAAAGGTGTGCTGTGGCTCATGAAGGAGTTGTCTAAAAGGTATGGTAAGGAAATACCCTTTGAAGATGATTTGTTTATAGATGAAATTGTGGCCATGACCTATCCAGAAGTTCGCACCTTTTTTGATGACCATGTGATAGGGAATGCGCCTATAGACTATGGTAGGTACCTTGCCAAGGTAGGTCTTGCGATGGTGAAGATGGAACGTCAGACTGGGTACTTTTTAGATGGGGAGAATCCTTTTATTGATGTAGATATAGAGGATGAAAATACTATTTTTATTCGCGAGAATATACCACTGAGCTCCTTTTATAAGAACATAGGCTTGCAAGCGGGCGATATAATTAAAAGTATTAATGGTACTGATATAAGCTTGGAATCTCTTCGTTCAATCATTGCTTCAAGCTACAGTTGGTCTCCGGAGACAGAAATTAAGATAGAGCTACTTCGACAAGAGGAGGTGATTATAGTAGAGGGTGCTGTAGGTTTACCGGTATTGTTAGAAAATAAAATAGTTATTTTAGAAGGGGTTTCAAATGATTTTTTTGAGTTAAGGAATGCTTGGTTAAGGCAATAGTAATGTTTATACATCAAAAAAAAACCTAAACTTTTGCTTAGGTTTTTTTTTGATAAGATTATATGGTACCTAGTTTTAGCCTACAGTAGCGCGTTTAAAACCAGTAACGGAAACATCGCCATAGGATTCAACGTATTTGGCAACACTCATTTTTTCGTCCTTGATAAAATTTTGATCCAAAAGGCATTGCTCTTGATCTAACGTAGTATTATCAGATACGAATCGATCCATTTTGCCAGGAAGAATTTTATCCCAGATTTGCTCTGGTTTACCTTCTGCTTTTAATTGGGCTTTTGCATCCTCTTCTGCCTTAGCCATAACTTCAGGGGTTAATTGAGCCATGGAAATATAATGGGGAACATTTTTTAGTGTTTTTCCTAAACGCACTAATTCTTCATTTTCCTTTTCTATTACTGCAATTCTAGCTTCAGTTTCAGAGGACACAAAAGAAGCGTCAAAATCTTTATAAGACAATGTAGTGGCCCCCATAGAAGCTACTTGCATAGCCAAATCTTTTACTAAAACTTCGGCATTGTCTACTTTAGAGGAAAGTCCTACCAAAGCTGCTATTTTATTGATGTGAACATAGAAACCAATGTACGGAGCTTCCAATTTGTCAAAAGCAGTAATTTCAAGTTTTTCTCCAATAACACCGGTTTGCTCAATCAACTTTTCTGCAACGGTCATGCCTCCAAAATCAGCCTCTAAAAAAGCTTCTTTGGTATCGTTGTTTAAGGCTATTTCTGCAAGTTGATTTGCTAAGGCTACGAAATTTTCGTTTTTACCTACGAAATCTGTCTCACAAGCTAATACGATGGCAACACCTGCTGTATTATCTTCATTCACTTTTGCTATAGCTGCACCCTCCGAAGAATCCCTGTCGGCTCTTTTAGCAGCAACTTTTTGTCCTTTTTTGCGAAGTACCTCGATTGCTTTGTCAAAATCTCCTTCAGCTTCTACCAAGGCATTTTTACAATCCATCATTCCGGCACCGGTAGCTTTTCTTAATTTATTTACTTCTGCGGCGGTAATTTTTGCCATAATTAAAAGTTTTTATTGTTATTGCCGCCCTTAAAATCCCCAGAAGTATCCAAGTATTTTAAGGGCGGGAATCTTTATAATTAGTAATTGATTTTACTTCTCTAGTGGAGAAGACAGATTTATTTTTAAAATCTGGACGATGTTTCTATTCAACTCCGCCTTTTGTAGTGTCTTGCCATACCTTTAGTTCGTCCCATTTGCTATCAGCAGCCATTTGTGCCTGTTTTGGCCATGAAGTTGGATCTAAGTGAGCCATTCTTGAACTGGCTTCTGTTAAGACTTCCTTTATTTTATTAGGATCGCCTTTGGCAAGGTCAGCATAGGTTCCCATTCCAGCGTTAGCCAATGCTTCTGCTGCTTTAGGTCCTACTCCTTCAATCTTTGTAAGGTCGTCAGATTCAGTTTTCGTGTTTTTAGGAGCTGCTTTTTCTACT
>JBLHNI010000201.1:0-6088 GCA_047650615.1 Maribacter sp. | reverse complement strand
GAATTCTGTTTTAGAATAAACCGCTCGCAAAGTAAAGCAACAATCTTTAATAATCTAATAACCAAAATGGTCGACAAGGAAAAAGTATATCAAAATCAAATTATATGCAACTAACTACTGACCTCTAAAGAAGTATATAAAAAATAGCGAATGCTGATTTGCTACTTTTCATATAGCAAACATTTAAGCCGATTGCAGGCAGAAATATCGTTCAGTTAGGAAATAGAACCAGTCAATGAGAGGGTATAAATTCCAAAGTAGTGGTGCGATACCAAAGAACAATCATCAAAAAAGAGATTTTAATCCCGTAACTTTGGGAAAGCAATATTAAATCCTTTGCCTTACTCATAGTGGTACCTCCCTCCTTGAGGGCAGGTTAAAAGCGCTACGCACGTCGCCTTAATAACGATATACATAGTGTATTTACAAACGGCATAACCACCCAAAAGTAAGCGACCATAAGCCTAAACGCCCCGTTCGCTTTATACAAGTAAAATTAGCCTTTATTAAGAACAGCCATCAAACCAATGACTAAATCCCTTAGAACAATTCGCAGCCAAAAGCAGGCTTCCATTAAATACCTCATTCTGTGCTGCCTTGTAGTATTGGTGTCAGCTTGCCAAACAAAATCAAAAACTACATCATTTGACTATGGGACACAGAACGATGTAGCTAAATCTTATTTTTTTAAGGGCTTCGAAGAAATATTGGATAATGGCCGGTGGACAGAATCTGAAGAAGCTTTTAGAAAAGCGGTTGAATTAGATCCAGATTGGATGCTAGGCAAGAGTTTAGTAGGTAGAATAACAAGAAGCCTAGAGGAGCGTACCGAACTATTGAACGAACTAGAACTAAAAAAAAATCAAACCGGCGAATATGAACGTTTATTACTGGAAGTAAATATACTTAGTCTTAAAGCAGCGAATAATAGGGACCAAGGAATTAAAAATTCAGAAGAATTTGTAAAAAAGAGAAACCGGTTAGCTGAAAAGAACTTTGGAATAATTTCTAGAAAATTTCCAAAAGACAATTATTTTAAAGCTGAATATATAGAATATTTACACAATAATTATGGCGCAAAAGTTGCGCTAGACTCCTTAAATACAATGGCCACAGATGCTCAAATGAAATTAGGATTTTATATAAGTTACTCAGCTACGTTAGCATTGGAACTTGGAAATACGAAAAAAGCCCTTGCCCTTTCCGCAAAATTAGATGAAACACTTAACGCCCCTTCATTTACCAGTCCGTTCATCCTAAAAGCTGAGATTTATCTTGCTCAAGATAGTTTAGTAAAGGCTAAGAAATATGTAGACAAAGTCGTGCAAATGGATTCAAATCACCTAATAGCTATCGGGCTGCAGGCTACCATTAATAGCAGATTAAAAACTAAAAAGTAACGAAACGTTTACGCTGTGTATGAAATTATAGCTCGTTCCACGTAATACTCATATCCAAATCGGTTGCCTACATTACGACCAAGATTAAACCAAATGATTAAACTCTTCAGAAAAATTCGCCAGAATTTGCTACAAAAAACAAACAGGTAAATATTTCATAAACCCAGCTAGGTAATGTCTACGCGTCGTTATTGGTATTTTGATTGCCTTCACATCACTATTTAGGACCAAGAGCGTATCAATACTTCAAGAATCACGAACTTCTATTTGATTTTTAGTTTTGATTTTATTCAACTGTAAGACAGAAACGAGAACCAAAACAGAAATAGGTATACAAAAAGGAACGAAATTGGAAACCGATACTGATAACAGAATTGACACATCTGTTCATGAAATGTGGAACAACTATCTGGCATCAAACCCAGAATATAAAGACGAAGAAATCCCAGAGTCCGAGTTTTTTCACAATAATAGAGAAGATACCAATCGACTGACGGAATTAACGTTAAACGAAAAAAAGAAAGCTTTTTCAGGGCTGTTGAGTTTGTATAAGCACTATAATGTTGATTTACCAAAAGTCGGAATGAAACAAATTGTAACGGATTTTGATGGAAAAGCAAAAGCGATAATAGAAAATATAAGTGTTGATACCATTCCGTTTAATAAAATCTCCAAGGATTATGCAGAATTGGATATGGGAACAACTATTGAACCACTTGAAAAATGGAAGAAAGCTCATTGGGACTTTTTTGAAAGCTTTTTGGAAGAAAGCGGAGCGCAACCGACCGAAGAAATGCTAATCGTTTGTGTACAATTTGAAACAATCTGGCCAGAAAAACCCTGATTATAATAGCATAGTCCAAGATTACCTAAACAGCACCTCTTTGCTAATCCCTGCTTTCTATTAAAGCGTATAGCGCTGGTAGAGATATCGAGGATTACCGATATGCAAAACAGAGAATTTCAGACTTACAAATTATTCAATTGATTGCTTTTCTTATCCTGACTAATAGTCCAAAAAAAGCCTACAAAGAAAAAAGTATCGGCAGTAGGAAGGATAGCCCTTCTGTCAAATGTACCGTTCATATTAGGTGCTTCTGTATATTGGTAGCCGTTTACATTATTGAAACCCAAAGCATTATTTACAGACAAGTAAAGTATCTTCTGCGGCGATATCAAGTAGGCCCAGTTCAGGCTAAGATTATTAAAGGATTTGGTACGTTCCGCTAAAAACGCATCGGTATTAGGATTATCGTAGGGCCTCCCAGAACCATAATTATAAGACAGGCCGACCTGGGAACGCAAATCAGAGATAAAATACTTCCCCACAATGGATGCGCTGTTTTTTGGGGCAAAATTAGGGGTTGCGCTTTCCCTGAAATTTCGATAGTTACGCTGGGTATCCAGGTAGGAATAGGATATCCAATAATCTAGATTTTTAATACTTTTGTTGTCCCTCCAAAAAATATCAAGTCCGGCCGCATAACCATCACCGCTATTGGTATATTCAGAATTAAATTGTGGCATAACCGTGTTGAATTTTACTAATCCGGCGTAATCCTTGTAATAGGCCTCTGCCCTAAAAGTCTTTCCGTTGTCCAGATACTGATAGTTAAAGATATAGTGTGATGTTTTTTCGGTTTCCAAATTAGGTTGAAACTTTAGGTATTCGGTTACTGGATTCTGATAAAAGTCGCCATAAGCCAATGAAAACTGACCCCTTTCACCACTTTTATAGGCCAATGACAACCGTGGAGCTACTGATGCAGCATTTAATATGCTGCTATGCTCTGCTCGTACACCAAACTTCATGGCAAAAGAGTTGCTAAAAAACAGATCTGCCTCTGCATAAGCCCCAAACAGATTATCGTTAAAACCCGAATCCAGGCCATCACTATTTGGAGCACTAAATGTATCGGCATAGTCAGTCATAAAATATTCGGTTCCAAATTGTAATTGAAACCGGTTACTAAAATTCTTGTTCACCTTCACTTTTAAATGGGATGCCGTCTCATTCGTTGCAATGGTATTTTCTAATATACCTATATCGTTGGTGTCGATAGAAAGGCTTGCTCCGCTGGTAACTGTCCAGTCATCTTCCAAAAAGTGTTTGTAGGTACTATTGAAATAAAGATTGTTATTCTTTAACCTAAACCGCACAAAATCATCAAAGTTGATATCTTCCTGGTCTATATCCAAAACAGAATGGTTAAACCCGCTGTATAGTTTAAACATGCTTTTTTCTCCTCTATTTCTAAAAACAGCCTCCCCTGATATAGATTCGAAGGGCCTATTCCATTGTATTCCCTGATCGGATGGAATTAAATTTTCGTATGGCGCTAAATTGATATAAGAGGTATTGAAGCTCAAGGAGCTATTACCCCAAATTTCTGTATGGCCGACGCCACCACCAACACTCATAATAGAAATATCGGTTTTTTCCTGGTCTGGAATATCTGTCGTATTTAATAATAGAACACTAGATAGTCCCTGACCATATTCTGCGGAATACCCCCCAGTGCTAAAGGTAATACCCTTGAACAAAAAAGGAGAAAACCGACCGCGTGTAGGGACATTATTAGCCGTGGCATTAAAAGGTTGAAAAACGCGTTGACCGTCTATAAAAACTTGGGTTTCTTCCGCACCGCCACCACGCACGAAAAGTCGTCCATCCTCATTTACCGCAGCTGTTCCCGGCAAGGTTTGTAGAGCCGCTACAAAATCCCCTGCAGCTCCAGCAGTAGTCACAATATCTAAGGGTTTTAAAACAGAGGCCTTTGAATTATCGCCTGCCGTAAAACTACCTGCCGTTAGCGTAACACCATTCAATTGGTTTATTGCTTCTTTAAGTACAATCCGTAAGTCCTTCAAATAGGAGACATCGCCAGATTGCATGGCAACATCATAGGACATCATAGAAACAATTAAATTTTGAGTACCGGTTTCCATCGTCTCAAATTGAAAAGCGCCATTTATATCTGTAGATGCGCCATCATAGGTTCCTTCTAAATAAACATTGGCACCGGAAATAGGATTGCTCTTTGTATCGGTCACGCTACCAGATATTCTTTGCTGGGCATTTACAAGGGGTATCGTCAAAAGAAATAAAAGTATTATCTGTACTGTTTTCATCGTTATGTAGTATTAATTGATGTAGCAAAAATGGTACAGAACAAGAGCCTAACATAATACGAGGTACCCAAGTGTTGATTATTTGTACCGAAATGTAGAAAATGAAATATATAGATTTGAGATACTTGTTACTGGTAATAGTATCTCATTTTAAAGGAAATTTTAATACCACAGCAAGCCTAATAGGATGATAAAACACGTCTCAAGATTGACCTATTTACAAGGGTTAGTACATTCTGATTATTAAATTAAATTTACATCCTTATCGGGATTAGGATTTAGTGAAACCTTATATTTTATTATACACTAAACATCAAAACGCTACTTGTTGTAAAACCTTTTCCAATAGTGTATTTTTATACTTGATACTCAAAATTTACTACCTTCAAAAACCGATATTAATATGAACAAATTACTGGCGTTTTTTTCCTCCAAAATAGGCAAGGACTCTTCCGACTCTATTTCTCCATTAATGCAATGGTTGAACCCTTCTTTACAAAGTGCTGCGGAAGGTAAATTAGAATTTTTGCATACGATACGTAAAGAAATGACCAACCCTATGCATATGCTACATGGAGGCATTACTGCTGCCATTATTGATGATGCCATTGGAGCAGCCGTGTATTCGTTAGATAATACCCATGCCTTCACCACCGTAAATTTAAATGTAGACTATTTTAGTCCGGCAAAAGAAGGTGATCAAATTATCGCAGAAACGAATATCACAAAAAAGGGAAGGCAAATCATGAATGCAGAATGTCTTGTCTGGAACAGTGATAAAAGCAAACTTATAGCCAAAGGAAATTCTAATCTTATCAAAGCCAAACTACGCTTGCGGACAACTTAATTTAGGTGTTATACACCAAAAGAGGCATAGCTATCTAAAGAAGTAAATCCATATCTTTAAAAACTATGGAAAAAAATCGAAGAAAATTTCTTAAAAATTTAGGTGCTGGTTTTGCAGGAACGGTAGCGCTTCCATTACAGAGTTGGGCAAATAGTTCCGAATCGTTAAAAACATCCATAAACCACCTAAAACAATTTACGGATAAAAAAACAGAAGCATATTGGGAAACCGTAGCCGCTCAGTTTAAATTCGCAAAAGGAGTACACTATTTTAACAATGCCTCTTTGGGAGCTTGCCCACTGCCGATTCGGGAAGCGACCAACGCCTTTAGAAACACCCTAGACGATTTTCCTTCTAAATACATGTGGGGTGGTTGGAATGCTGAAAAAGAAACAACTAGAAAAAAAATAGCAGCCCTTTTTTCTGTTTCTGAAGAAGAAATAGCACTTATCCATAATACTACAGAAGGCATGAATCTCATTGCCCGTAGCTTGGAACTACATGTAGACGATGAAGTGATACTAGCAGACCATGAGCATACTAGTGCCGTAGCACCTTGGACCGTTTGGCAAGCCGAAAAAGGCATAAAACTAATCCGGCCAATACTTCCCATTCTCCCAAAACCAAAGAAGCTATTGTTTCTGTTTTTAGAAACGCAATTACCTCTAAAACGAAAGTCATCTCCCTCTGCCACATAGTCAACACGAAT
>JBLHNI010000200.1:0-6136 GCA_047650615.1 Maribacter sp. | reverse complement strand
TATTGTCTGAATCAACTGAAGAAACGGTTAGTATATACACTGTAAGTACAAGAGCAGCGCTGCCAATGAATAATTTAATACGATGCACAATTAAAAAGATTTAGGTATCGTTACAACGCAATATTTTATATTAAAGTATCGATGAACTGCATTACTCATAGCGTTGAACAAATTGTTAAGTCTTTAAAAATAATGCTTATTACCAAAGAACACAATTTTATACAAAAAAAGAACCTATAAAATAAGTTCCTTTAATTTCGATTATAGTGTTTGATATCTTTATTACAAGTTCATTACCATTTTGCGATACTTTAGCTCCTTTTGCTTTCTTATTATCATAAGAGTTGAAGCTATAAGAACTCCAAAAGAAGCTAACATAGCGCCTACCAAACTAGAATATATAATACCGTAACCAAATGCGATGGGTAGTCCTGCCAGATAAGCTCCAGAAGCATTTCCCATATTAAAAGCACTTTGATTCATGGAAGAAGCTAGCATTTCAGAACCTTTAGAAGTATTGATAATAGCCATTTGTATGGGCGTTGCTACTGTAAAGGAAACTACACCTATTACAAAAGTCAACACCATTAATAAATAAGGGTTAGTAGCAATAACCATGTTTATAAGTAAAATAATAACCATTACGGATAGACTAAGAATAACTGCTTTTAACGGCGAAAAAAGTTCTGCCATTTTAGCCCCAAGAAAATTACCTACTACCATGCCTAATCCGGCGAGCATCATGGCATAGCCTACAAAATTATCAGATAACCCGGCAATATTAGTTATTAGTGGTGCAATATAACTGTACCATGCAAAGAAGCCACCCGTACCAATGGTCGTCAAGGCAATTAATGCCCAAAACTCCAGGTTTTTAAGTCCATTTTGACTAGTTATTTTCTTTTCTTTATTCTGAGTTTCTATATGTGGCATCCAAAGTAAAATACTAGAAAGTGCTAAAAGACCTACTGCTCCTACAAGAAAAAAAGAAGCACTCCAACTAAACTGTTGTCCAAGATATGTCCCTAAAGGTACTCCTAAAACGTTTGCTATAGTAAGACCCGAAAACATAATAGAAATCGCTTGTGCAGACTTCCCTGGCTTTGATAGTTTGGTAGCAACAACAGCACCAATACCAAAAAAGGCACCATGTGGTATTCCAGATAAAAACCTTAGAAATAATAAACTACTATACCCCGTTGCCAATCCAGAGAGCGTATTGAATACCGTAAACCAAATCATTAACATGAATAGCATTTTTTTAGCTGAAACTTTTGAACCTAGACTTGTCAATACAGGAGCTCCTACCACCACACCCAAGGCATATGCAGCAATAAAGTGACCCGCTTCTGGAATTGTAATCCCCAATGCGCTAGACACCTCTGTTAAGATACCCATAATTACAAACTCTGTAAGACCAATGCCAAAACCTCCTATGGCCAATGCCAGTAAAGCTTTGTTATTTGATGGATTAATTTTCATAACCGTTTTGTTATTTATGGTCACTCTTTTATTTATAAATTGACCTTCTAATTAGTGGAACAAAGTTATGGTGCGATATTTGAATCTTACATACAGTATTATCCAATACATATGCTTAATTAACCTATAATGTGTTTTTTAATCTAAAAAAAAGATAAAATGCCATACAAAAAAACATCAAAATAATATTCCCACGCTTTTTTATTTCTTGAATATGGCTCTTATAAAATATAATCTGTACTCACAAAATTAGAGTGTTTCGTCTCCATTAATTGCTGAATAATTTTCGTATTCAAATCTTTTTCCTCACCGCTTAAGTGATATAGCAGTAAGAATTTTATTGATTTATTGCTTCAGTATTCTTCATATTAGTGCTAGATAGCCATCATAAAAGAAAACCAATTTCAAACCGTAAAATCGTCCTAGAGGATTAAAATATGTGTGTAATTACAATGTTTAATAGCTAAATGTTACTAAAAGCAGGGAATCAACAGCTTTTTTTAATTCGCTTATATACCAAATACATGTGATTTTACGTTATGTAAGAATTATCTTATTTGTTAATTTTATGAAAATATATCAACAACACTATACTAGCTTTGAAGACCTAAATAATCTGGCTATGGATTTTATACCAGATATCTTCTTTATTTTCATCTCTCCTCAATTTACCAATCCAAAGAATTTTATAAAAAAGCTTCATCTTCATTTTCCAAATACTTTAGCTATTGGTTGTTCTACTGCTGGCGAAATACTAGGCAATGAAGTATTGGACGGTACCGTAACATTAACAGCAGTAAAGTTTGAGAAAACCAAATTAAAGCTAGTACATACAGATCTCGGAGATTATGAAATGGATAGTTATAAAACGGGAAAGACCATTAGTGAGTCACTTCATCAGAAAGACCTTAGACATATTTTTGTCCTAAGTGATGGATTAGAAGTGAATGGGGCAGAATTGGTTACCGGGCTATATGATAACCTGAATAAATATGTAAGTATAACAGGAGGTTTAGCAGGGGATGGGGCCGATTTCAGTAACACCTTTATTGTTTATAATAATGAAATGGCGTCTAGAAAAGTAGTCGCCTTAGGGCTTTACGGTGCGGGTTTAAAAGTTGGTTTTGCATCCAAAGGTGGTTGGGACAGTTTTGGAATAGAAAGATTAGTAACCAAATCCGATAAAAATGTGCTTTATGAATTGGATGGCGAACCAGCGCTGGAGCTTTATAAATCTTATCTAGGTGATAAAGCCAAAGACCTCCCAAGCTCAGGGTTACTGTTTCCGTTAAGTATGCGTGATAAGACCCAAGGTACATCTGTGGTAAGAACCATCCTTGGTATAGATGAAGAAAATAATAGTTTAACATTTGCCGGCAACATTCCGGAAGGCTCTTATGTTCGGTTGATGAAAGCCAACGTAGACCGCATCATCAAAGGCGCGGAGGAATCAGCCATAACCTGCAGAAAGAGTATGGATGATGAACAGCAATTAGCTTTTCTAATCAGCTGTGTAGGCCGCAGGTTGGTCTTAAAGCAACTTGTGGAAGAAGAATTAGAGGCAGTTAACGAACAGCTTGGTGAGGGAGTTTACACCACAGGATTCTATTCCTATGGTGAAATTGCCCCTTTCGATGAATTTTCACCTTGTGAACTGCACAACCAAACCATGACCATTACGACCCTCGCAGAATGAAACGATACCACCGATTACTAAATAGACAACTAAAGAAAACTAATTTAACTAACAACCAGTTAGAAAACTTAACTCCATTTTTGGAACAAGTAAACGAAGCCTATGTAGCCTTTGACAACGATTTTAAGCAAACCGAAAACGTTCTAGAAAAAAGTTCACAAGAGCTTTTTTTAGCAAATAAGCAACTAATTTCCAAAATTGACGCAGTTTCTAGTAGATTGTCTAAAGTTGCAGAAAACATTAAGGATGTGATTTTTGAAATAGACCTAGAAGGTAATTGGAAGTATCTTAACCCCGCTTGGGAAAAACTTTCTGGTTATACGGTTGCAGAATGTATAGGTAAACCTTTTTATGAAAAGAGCTATACCCTAGATGGGGAACACATTATAAATTTGATTGATGTAGAGCAACTACATCTAAATATTCAAAGTAATGTTTTACAGGTGCAAACAGCACACAAGGAAACTAAATGGGTAGATGTTTCTGTAAAAGGGATTATCAATAAAACTGGCTCCCTTGAAGGCTATATTGGAACTATTGTAGATATTACGGACTTAAAAAAGACAGAAATTGAACTGCTTAATGCAAAAGAAAAAGAGACCTTAGCCAACAGGGCTAAGGATGATTTTTTATCTACAATGTCTCATGAAATACGGACTCCTTTAAATGCGGTAATAGGTATTAGTCATTTAATGCTATTAGAAAACCCCAAGCCAGAACAATTAGAAAATCTTCAGACCTTAAAATATTCATCAGAACATTTATTAGGACTTGTAAACGATATTTTGGATTTCAACAAAATATCATCAGGTTCTTTAGACTTAGAAAAGGTAGAATTCAGTGTTACCCATTTGCTTAATGGCATACAAGGTATTTTTAATAATCGCGCCAAAGCAAAGAATATACGGTTCGCTATCAAAAAAGATAACGTATTGCCAGATGTGCTAATGGGAGATCCAGTTCGTATTTCACAGATACTTAACAACTTGGTTAGCAACGCTTTAAAATTTACAGAAAAAGGTAGGGTAACCCTTGATCTTGAAATGGCGGCAGAAACCAAGGAAACCTGTCTTTTAGAGATTTTTGTAAGGGATACTGGAATGGGAATCCCTTTTAAAAAGCAAGAAAAAATATTCCAATCCTTTGCGCAGGCAAATTCCGATACGACTAGAATATATGGGGGTACTGGACTAGGTTTAGCTATTTGTAGGCAATTATTAGAATTAATGGGAAGCACATTACATGTTGATAGTGAAGAAGGTAAAGGCGCTACTTTTAGTTTTTTATTACAACTAAATAAAGGAACAAAAGAGTCTAACTTAACTTCTAATAACGAGCTTGGTTTGCAAGAAGGGAAGGATGCTCCCGACCTAGTTGGTGCGAAAATACTAGTTGCCGAAGACAACAAAGTAAACATTATGGTCATTAAAAAATTCCTCTCTAAATGGCATGTTGCCTACGATATTGCCGAAAATGGAGAAATTGCTTTTGAAATGGCTAAACAAAACAGCTATGACCTTATATTAATGGATTTACAAATGCCGGTTATGAATGGGTTTACATCGTGTAAATTAATAAAGGAATCTTCCCAATCCCTAAATAGGAATATTCCCATATATGCACTTTCTGCATCAACAGGTGCTGACATAAAAAATGAAATAAAGGAGAATAAAATGAACGGACTAATTTCTAAACCGTTTAACCCAAATGAATTACATCAGAAATTGAGCGACATTATCAAAGAGGCAAGGGCAAAGCTCAAAAGCCATGCCCGAACCTAAAAACTTAAAGAATATAATCCGTGCTCACAAAATTGGAGAGTTTGGTCTCCAGCAGTTGTTTTATGACCTCTGTATTAAGGTCGTTATCCTTAAAGGCCACAAAAGTTCTAATGGAGAAAGAACGCAGTGCATCGTGTACACTCAATGTAGCCTGAGCAGAATCCTTCCTCCCTGTAAACGGATACACATCCGGTCCTCTTTGACAGGAACTGTTCAAGTTCACTCTACAAACAAGATTTACCAAAGTATCAATTAACGGCGCTAAAGCATAAACGTCCTTACCAAAAAGACTCACTTGCTGCCCGTAATTACTTTCTGCCATATCATCTAAAGGCTCCTCAATATCCACAAAGGAAAGTATAGGGATTATAGGACCAAACTGTTCCTCTTGGTACACGCGCATATCTTTTGTGACCGGATACAAAACAGCTGGCCAGATATAATTATCAAAATGTTGTCCGCCTTTTTTATTCAGTATTTTAGCACCTTTCGAAAGCGCATCATCTATTAGTTCTTGAATATATGCTGGCTTTTGTGGCTCGGGTAATGGGGTTAGTTTTACACCGTCATCCCAGGGGTTACCGAACTTTAACCTGTCTACCGCTTCAGCAAAACGTGCATTGAATTTCTTTTGAATATCCTCATGTACATAGACCACTTTAAGGGCCGTACAACGTTGTCCATTAAAGGAAAGTGTTCCTGCAATACATTCGTTTATGGTCAAATCCATATCTGCATCTGGTAAAATGATTGCTGGGTTTTTAGCCTCCAAGCCTAGTACCAATCTCAAACGATTACTTTTTGGGTGTTGCTCCTGTAACGCGTTGGCAGATTTACTGTTCCCAATCAAGGCGAGCACATCTACCTTTCCGGTTTTCATTATCGGTGCTGCGACTGCGCGACCTCTTCCGAATATAATGTTGACTACCCCTTTTGGAAAACTGGATTGAAATGCTTCCAAAAGCGGTGTAATTAATAATACCCCATGCTTTGCCGGTTTAAAAATCGCAGTATTTCCCATGATAATTGCGGGAATTAATAAGGCAAACGTTTCGTTCAATGGGTAATTATATGGTCCAAGACATAAGACCACGCCAAGCGGTCCTCGTTTAATATGAGCATAAACGCCATCGTGTTTTTGGAGTTTGGCAGCATCCCTATCCAGCTGCTTGTAATC